>NZ_CABSQO010000029.1:0-52757 GCF_902479755.1 uncultured Tissierella sp.
ACCATGCCCTTATAGGGCTAGAGCAAACCACCCGTTTTACGGGTGGTCATGATTTTGTATAGATATACAAGCACCTTAAATTTTTAAATACATAATATGTATTACTTAATGTCTTTTTAAGTATGGGAGGGAAGGTATGAGAATATCAGTATTAGGTGGAGATGAGAGAAGTATTAAATTAGCAAAACTGCTTAGAAAAGATGGTCATAATATTAAATTATTTGGTTTTGATAGGTTAGAAAATAACACGTTAGAAATAAGTGAGAAACTAGACTTAGCTATTAAAGAATCTAATATAGTTATAGGACCACTACCATGCTCTAATGACAATACTCTACTAAATACACCTTTGTATTCGGAGAAAATAATTATAGAAGAAATATTTAAGAATATGAATTCCGATCAACTATTTATAGCAGGTAAAATATCTAAGGAAATATCTAGTATTGCATCCTTCTACAATATTAATACTATAGATCTCCTCAGAAGAGAGGAAATGGCAGTATTAAATGCTATTCCTACAGCAGAAGGTGCTATTCAAGTAGCTATGGAAGAACTAGATATTACTATTCATGGAGCAAACACTATGGTTTTAGGATTTGGTAGAATAGGTAAAGTTTTAGCTAATATGCTTCAAGGCATAGGAGCAAATGTATATGTTGAGGCTAGAAATTATACGGACTTAGCATGGGTCAGCAGCTATGGCTATATTCCATTACATTTAAATGAGATAGGGGCTTATATTCATGAGATGGATGTAATATTCAATACTATTCCATCTATGGTTTTAAATGAAGAGATGTTACTGAAGCTAAGGAAAGAATCCTTGATAGTTGACCTTGCTTCTATACCAGGTGGAGTAGATTTTGAAAAATCTAAAGAACTAGGGATAAAAACTGTTTGGGCATTGGGACTACCTGGTAAAGTAGCACCTATGACAGCAGCTGAAATTATGAAAGATACTATTTATAATATTATTGAAGAGTTGGGGGGATAGGAATGTTATTGAAAGATGTAAAGGTTGGTATAGCTATTACAGGTTCATTTTGTACATTTGAAACAATTTTAGTTGAAATAGAGAGACTGGTTAATGAAGGAGCAGATGTATATCCAATTATGTCATATAATGCAAATGATTTTGATACTAGGTTTGGATTAGCAAAAGAATGGAAAGATAAGATAACAAAGGCAACAGGTAAGGAAATTATATCTACTATACAGGATGCAGAGGGTATAGGTCCAGGAAATTTCCTAGATATAATAGTTGTAGCCCCATGTACAGGAAATACCCTTGCAAAACTGGCAAATGCCATTACTGATACACCAGTATGTATGGCTTTTAAGGCCCATCTAAGGAATAACAAACCTGCAATAATTGCTATATCTACTAATGATGGACTCAGTGGAAATGCAAAAAATTTAGGTATGTTGCTAGATAAAAAAAATGTTTATTTTGTACCTTTTGGGCAAGATGACCCTGTAAAAAAATCTACCTCATTAATAGCTCACTATGATATGATAATACCTACTATAATTGAAGCATTAAAGAATAAGCAAATACAGCCATTGCTATTATAATAAAAGAGTTGTAAATAAGTAACGCTTTTGGTGCCTGGCACCAAAAGCGTTACTTATTTATTTTAAAAAGGATGTAATTAATATATAAAAAATAATCAAAATATTTTAAATTTTCAACCTCGGTTTTATAGAAATATAACAAAGGATATTCTAATATTTTAGAGAAATTATGCATATAGAGTAGTAATTAATATTAGACGGGAGGGATAATATGGATACAATATTAAAGATGTGTTCAATATCCAAGTATTTTGGAACATTGGTAGCAAATGAAGATATTAATTTTGAAGTAAAGAAAGGAGAAATACATTCTCTTCTAGGAGAAAATGGTGCGGGAAAGTCAACATTGATGAATGTATTATATGGTCTATATCAACCTGATAAGGGAGAAATATTTTTTGAAGACAAAAAGCTTAACTTAAAATCCTCTAAAGATGCCATAGATTTAGGAATAGGAATGATACATCAACATTTCATGCTTGTACCAGTTCATACAGTATTAGAAAATATCATCATGGGCATGGGAAAGGAAAAAGGTTTGGTAATTAAGGAGGAAAAACTCAAAGAGGAAATAGAAAGAATTGCAGCCAAATATGGAATGGAAATATCCTTAGATACAAAGGTTTCAGACCTATCTGTAGGAGAACAACAAAGAGTTGAAATAGTTAAAGCTCTATATAGAGGAGCAAAATTACTTATAATGGATGAACCAACAGCTGTACTTACTCCACAGGAAACTGAAGAGTTGTTTACTACACTAAAAAAAATGGCTGATACTGGAATGTCTATAATATTGATTACTCATAAATTAAAGGAAGTAATGTTTGTATGCGATAGAGTTACTGTATTGAGGGATGGTAGAGTAACAAAGACAGTTAATACTAAAGAGACAAATGACCTTGAACTTGCAAAATTTATGATAGGCAGAGAACTTTCAGCTATGGAAAAAGATAGTGTTTGTTGTCCAGGAGGGCCTGTACTTGAATTAAAGAATTTATCTTATGAAATGGAAAAAGGAATAAAAGCTTTAGAGAATATAAGCTTAAAAATATGCTCTGGAGAAATTTTAGGCATTGCTGGAGTAGATGGTAATGGACAAAAAGAATTGGCAGAGGCAATAGTTGGACTAATTCAAGGGAATTCAGGCAGCATTTTATTAAATGGCGAGGAAATTAAAGGGAAATCCATTTCAGAAATAATAAAAAGAGGTGTAGGTTATATTCCAGAAGATAGACATAAAAGAGGGTTAATATTAGATTTTTCTGTTAGTGAGAATCTAATACTGAAAGATTATTATAAGAATCCATTTAGAAAAAGATTTTTCTTTGATTTCAATACAATAAATAAACATGCTGACCATATGATTGAAAAATATTCAATTAAAACTCCATGTAGAAATTCTGAAACTAGGAAACTATCAGGTGGAAACCAGCAAAAAATAGTCGTAGCAAGGGAAGTAGATAAATTGCCAAAATTACTAATTGCTGTCCAGCCTACTAGAGGAGTAGATATAGGAGCATCGGAATTTATTCATCAACAGATTATAAAAGCTAAAGAGCAAGGCACTGCAGTACTGTTAATTTCTACAGAACTTTCAGAGATTAACCTACTATCTGATAGAATCGCTGTAATATATAAAGGCAGTATAGTAGGGGAGATGGATAAGAATGATTTTGAAGAAAGCAAAATAGGTTTAATGATGGCAGGAGCTAATTAAAGGAGGAAAAATTGTGAACAAAATCCAGGATTATCTTAATAAGAAAATCTCAAGTAAAGTCTTTAATAGGAATAAAATTTTGACAATTTTTATACCGCTGGTCTCAGTATTATTAGCATTGCTGATTGGGAGCGTACTTTTACTATTTATAGAGGTTAATCCACTAGAAGCTTATAAATATTTAATCTTTGGGAATTTCACAAACATCTACAATATTGCTGAGATTTTTGTAAAAGCTACACCTATTATATTAACAGGGCTTTCCTTTGCATTTGCTTTTAGGACAGGGCTATTTAATATAGGTGGGGAAGGACAAATGTTCGCAGGTGCTATGGCGGCAGCATTTGTAGGATTAAAAACTGGGCATCTCAGTCCGTTTATCACCATATCCCTTTGCTTATTGGCAGCAATAATAGCAGGTGGAATATGGGGAATGATACCAGGGATACTTAAAGGAATATTTGGCTCATCTGAGATAATTACTACAATAATGTTTAACTATGTGGCATTATATTTTATTAGTTATTTAGTAGATAAACCGCTTAGAGAATCAAGTGGATTTTATCCACAAACAGATCTAATAGGAGAAAATGCATTTCTTCCCTATGTAGTTTCCAACACTAGACTACATATAGGTTTTATTATAGCAGTGATAATTTCAATAACGGTATATATTATTTTATGGAAAACTCCCTTTGGTTATAGACTTAGGGCTGTAGGATATAATTCAGATGGCGCAGAATATTCAGGTATAAATATTAGAAAAAATATTATAATTTCTCTAGCCATAAGCGGAGCTTTGGCAGGGGTAGCGGGCTTTACAGAAATAAATGGTATTCACCATAGACTCTTGGATAATTTCTCTAAAAATGTTGGTTTTGATGGGATAGCAGCAGCACTTTTAGGTAATGCAAATCCTATAGGTGTGGTTATATCATCAATACTTCTTGGTATGCTTCAAACAGGAGCAAATTCAATGCAAAGAGGGGTAGGAGTTCCAGCAAACATAGTAAGCATAATCCAAGCTTTAATTATAATATTTGTCCTAGGGGGAAATGCCATAAGACCTAAGATTGAACTTATGTTAAATCGCAAAGAAAGGGTGTTAGAGTGATGAAAGACATACTAAGTATTACGTTTATTGTTGCGTTATTATCTGCATCCATTAGGCTTTCAGTTCCAATACTATTTGCTGCATTAGGGGGAATGTATTCAGAAAGATCTGGAGTAGTAAACATAGGTCTGGAAGGCATGATGTTAGTTGGAGCTTTTGCAGGAGTAGTAGGGTCTTATTTTACAGGAAGCTATTGGATTGGAGCTTTGGTGGCAATACTAAGTGGAATTTTAATATCTGCACTTTTTGCTTTTATAACAGTAAAAATCAAAATAAATCAAATAGTTAGTGGTGTTGCAATAAATCTTTTGGCCATAGGACTAACTAGTTTTTTTTATAGAGCTCTATTTGGAATAACTACTGTACCTATAACTGTAAAAGCTTTTGAACCAGTGAATATCCCAATCCTTTCAAACATACCAATAATAGGTGAAATATTTTTTAGACAAACCATACTTGTATATATAGCATTTTTACTTGTTCCAATATCTTATTACATTTTTTATAAGACATCTATAGGGCTTAGTATTAGAACAGTAGGAGAACATCCAATGGCAGCAGATACTGTAGGTATACCTGTAAATAAAGTAAGAACAATATGTGTATTGGTATCTGGCGCATTGGCGGGGCTTGGAGGATGCTTTTTATCACTTGGGCAATTTAATATGTTTGTTGATAATATGGTATCGGGAAGAGGATTTATAGCAGTAGCAGCTGTAATATTTGGAAAGTGGAATCCCAAAGGAGTATTAATGGCCTCCTTAATATTCGGGGTTGCAGATGCACTTCAAATAAGGATGCAAATGGCAGGACTAGGAATACCTTATCAATTTCTGCTGATGTTTCCATATTTACTTACTGTAGTGGCAGTCACAGGAATTGTTGGACGCACTACGTCACCAAAGGCGCTTGGAAGGGCATACGAGAAATAATTACAAAAGGAAGGGAGGTGTTTTAATATACCATCCGCTATTACAATCCAATGTATATAAAATTAAGGGGGAATAAAAATGTTTACAAAGAAAAGAATTTTAGCATTACTCCTAGTTTCAATGCTTTTAGTTGGTTTATTAGCAGGTTGTTCATCAAGAAAAGATAATGATACTTCCACTACAGCAGATGGAAAAAAAGATTATAAAATAGTATTATTATTACCAGGACCTATAAATGATCAGGGGTGGAATGCTACGGCTTATGAAGGATTAAAGCTAGTAGAAAAGGATTTAGGTATAAAAATGGAGTATATAGAATCTGTTCAACAAGCTGATTTTGAAGCTGTATTTACAGACTATGGAACAAAAGGGTATGATTTAGTATTCGCCCATGGAACTCAGTTTTTTGATGCAGCAAAAAAAGTAGGACCTCAATTTCCTAATACTTTCTATATGGTTATAAATAGTGAAGAAGGTCAAGAGCCAAATGTTGGTGGAATCGGTGTTAGAGAATGGGAGGGCGGATATATAGCAGGTATAATTGCTGCTATGAATACTGAAAGTAAAGAGTTAGGAGCTATTGGCTCATTCCCATTCCCGGTCATAGCTGGTACTTTGGATGCATTTGAAGTGGCAGCACAAACTATTGATCCTTCAATAAAGGTTACAAAAACCTATGTAAACTCTTGGGAGGATATACAAAAAGGTAAAGAAACTGCTCTTGCAATGGCAGAAGCTGGGGCAGATGTTATTTTCTGTAGTGCTAATCAAGTTGGTTTAGGTTCAATAGAAGCTGCAAAATCAAAGGGTGTTAAAGCTGTAGGATATATTTCACCACAAAACGATGTTGCCCCAGATACTGTTATTTCATCTGTTACTTATAATACTCCGGGATTATTTAAAAATACTGTTGAGCAATTAATAAATGGTGAGCTTAAGCCTGTAGGAGCTTCACTAGGATGGGCAGACGATGTACTTGATATGCAATGGGGAAAAGATGTAAAGCAAGAGGTGAAAGACAAAGTAAATGAAGCTATTAAAGAGCTTAAAGAAGGAAAAATTGCAAATCCATATAAAGGTCAATAATTGAAATATAAAGGATTCCAGTCAGGTTCATTAATCTGATTGGAATTTTTTATGGCATATAGGGGAATTCTCATTTAATTTTGATTTTGTAGAAAGAACTTGATCTATATAGATTCTTAAGAATGGTATCTTATCAATATTTCGTTAAAATTTTATTTATATTTTTATTTGCTATATTATAATTGAAATCAAAAATATTAAATTAAACTAGGGATAAAAAAGCTAGAATTATAGTATAATTAAGATAAAGCTATAGATAAAGAAATGAAGGAAACTTAAGATGGAGGTTTGAAAATGAAGATAGATGTTGAAGAAATTTTAAGACGATTAGAAGGAAAGGCTAATACAATTTATTTTGATAGAGACAGATTAAAGAATCTGTTGAATTCAACTAAGAAAAAGGTAGAAGGCAATAAAACATTGATGGAAGTTTGGGAAGATATAAAACTATTTTTAGATTTGCTTAAAGATTGGATGAGAGGAGATTATAGAGAAATATCGAAAGGCTCTATAATAATGATAATAATATCTTTGCTATACTTAGTAAATCCATTAGATTTGATACCAGATTTTTTAGTGGCTGGATTTATTGATGATTTAGCCGTGATTGCATATGTGATTAAAAAAATCTCAGATGAGCTAAATGTATATAAAAAATGGAAAGTTGCCAATGATAATGAGGATTCAATAGAAGTGGAGGTAGAAATTGTTGAGGATGTAGAAAATATTGACTACGAGGAGAATAATGGTGAAGAAAATTGATATAGAAGAACTATATTGGGTTGATTGGAATGAAATATCAAGAAAACCAGAGAAATTAAATGAAATCTTTGCATATATAAGGGACTATGATTCAAGAAATATAGAAGAATTGGGTAAAATTTTGAAACTATATAGCAATCCTTCTGGAGAGTTTACAATAGAATTTGCTAAGATTGTTGGAGAAATCTATAAAAATGATAAGATAAAATTTATTAAAGCTCTAAATCTAGTAAGAGATGAAGCTATTAATCTTGTATATGTGTTTAGAATGGAGAAAATATTTGAAGATGAAGATAAAGAGTCCACGGAAATCCTTAGTTCTAACCAACTAACAGAAGAAGAAATTGATACTACTTATACCTTCTTCAAAATGTATAAGACGATATGTGCAACTTGAGTATAAGAAAAGAGAGAGTTCCTCTCTTTTTGTTTTGCAAAAATGTAAAAAAATAACACGATAAAGCTGAATATTCAGTATAATTCAATAAAAGAATCAAAATATAAAAAACTTGCAATATTTAATGAAACATAGTATAATAAAAAAATATTTAACATTACTTTAGAACAGTAATGCAATAGTGATAGACAGTATAATATTACTTAAGGAGGTATACTATGTTACAAGGCATTGAAAGAATTGTTTCAATTTTAAACAACTGGCTTTATTCTTATATCTTAATAGTCTTACTAATTGGACTTGGAGTTTACTTTACTTTTAAAAGCAAATTTTCTCAATTTACACTATTAGGTCATAGTATTGGCCTATTGACAGAGGAAGTAGAAATGAGAGACGGTAAGAAAGGAATATCATCATTTCAAGCTTTCTGTATATCTGCTGCTTCTAGAATAGGAACTGGAAATATAGCTGGTGTAGCTATTGCCATAGCCACAGGTGGACCAGGAGCAGTATTCTGGATGTGGATTATTGCCTTAATTGGTGCAGGTTCAAGTTTAGTTGAAAGTACATTAGGACAAATTTATAAAGTTAGAGATGGGGAAACCTTCAGAGGAGGGCCAGCATATTATATTAATCAAGGTCTAAATATGAGGTGGCTTGGAGTAATATTTTCAGTACTAATTACAATAACCTTTGGATTTGTATTTAATACTGTGCAGTCCAATACCATAGCAGGAGCGTTTAATGAAGCTTTTGGAATTAAAGAAATTATTACTGGAATTATTTTAGTTATTATTACAGGATATATAATATTTGGTGGAGTTAAGAGAATAGCTTCAGTATCTGCAATTATAGTACCTATTATGGCTACTTTATATATAGGGGTTGCCATATTCATAATGATAAAAAATATAACTTTAATTCCATCTATGTTTAAATTAATATTTCAGAATGCTTTCGGGATTACACAGATAGCAGGTGGCACACTAGGCGTAACAATTATGAATGGTGTTAGAAGAGGATTATTTTCAAATGAAGCGGGGATGGGAAGCGTTCCAAATGCAGCTGCAACAGCAGATACATCGCATCCAATAAAGCAAGGCTTTATACAAAGTATTGGAGTTTTTGTAGATACCCTTCTAGTATGTAGTGCTACTGCATTTATAATATTATTATCAGGAGTTCTTGAAAATTCATCAGGACTCAAAGGAGTACAGATTACACAGGCAGCTGTAGCTTCCCAAGTGGGCTCTTGGGGTAGCACTTTTATTGCAATATGCGTCTTTTTATTTGCTTATAGCTCAATAATTGGAAACTATTATTATGGAGAAACAAATATTGAATTTTTAGATACAAATCCAGTGTTTCTAATTGGGTATAGAATATTAGCTTTAGCTATGGTATTCTTTGGCTCAATAAGTAGTTTTTCATTAGTATGGGATACGGCAGATGTATTTATGGGTATTTTAGCAGTTATTAATTTATTGGTAATAACTAAATTATCTCCTATAGTATTTGCAGCATTAAAGGATTACGTTGGACAGTTAAGAGAGGGAAAAAATCCAAAATTCAAATCTAAAAGTATTCCGCAACTAGGGAATGTAGATTGGTGGAATGAAGAATAGATACTAGATTTAAGATCTTCTTATGTAAATAAGAAGGTCTTTTTTATTTTTATATATTGACATAAGTATTAGAACGAGTTACAATAAATTTAACAATAGTAAATGATTTTTACGTATAGTAAAAGAGGGGGAGTAAATATGAAAAGAGAAATATCAATGATGGTAGGACCAACGGCGGTCCCAGAGAGGGTTTTAAATGCAATGAATAGAAAATCAATATCCCATAGATCCAAGGAATATTGTGAAATTCATGAAAGAGTAAGAAATGGATTAAAAAAATTATTTAAAACAGAAAATGAAGTTTATATATTAACATCATCAGGAACAGGAGCCATGGAAGCAGCTATACAAAATTGTTTTTCCTTTGGAGATGAAGTAGTAGTACCAGTTTTAGGAACTTTTAGCAAGCAGTTTGCAGATATGGCAGAAGCTTATCAGTTAAAAGTCATTAGAGTAGAATTTGATTTAGGTGAAGCAGCAGACGTTGGTAAGGTGATGGATCATTTAACTCCTAATACTAAAGGAGTATTTATAATTCATAATGAGAGTGCAACAGGAATATCTAATGATTTAGAAGCATTTGGCAAAGCATTAGGAGATAGTGATATACTATTAATAACAGACTCCGTAAGTGGGGCAGGCGGATTAGAAATGAGAATGGATGAATGGAATATAGACGTAGTTTTATCAAGCTCTCAAAAAGCACTTATGGTACCAGCAGGATTATCATTCATATCTTTAAATGATAAGGCTTGGAGGGCAGTAGAAAATTCTAATATTCCAAAATTCTACTTTGATTTAAAGAAGGCAAGAGCATTCCAAGAAAAAAATCAAACACCAAATACTCCATCTGTATATAATGTGTTTGCAGTAGATGAGGCTCTAAAAATGATATTTGAAGAAGGATTAGATAATGTATATAAGAGACATACTGAAAATACAATGAGAATAATAGAAGGGGTTAAAGAACTTGGATATAGTATATTTCCCAAAGATGAAAAATACGCTTCTAAAACTTTAACAGCAGTATATGCTCCAGGAAAAGCTAAAGAAATAGTCAAAGCTCTGGGAGAGCAAGGGATAGTAGTAAATGGAGGACTAGACCCTATTGCTGATGATATGTTTAGAGTAGGTACTATGGGATATGTGTATAAGGAAGATGTAGAAGCCTTTCTTGAAGCATTAGCAAAGATAAAATAAAAACTTAATAAATTAAAGGAGATACTTCTCTTAAATGTATTTAATACTGAAAGGGGAGTATCTTTTTAGATGGGTGAAATAAGCGATCCTTTTATAAAAAGTGGTAGTTTTTATACGAAATTTTCTTATAAATAATTTTATTTATTGATTCATTATATTTAACATGGTAAAATAGAAATTAACAATAGTAAAAAGGGAGGAAGTAATAATGAAAAATCGTAAATTAGTAATGATCCCAGGACCTACACCTGTAGTAAGGTCAATTCAAGATCAAATGGGAAGAGAAACAGTTGCATTCGGTGATTCTAACTTTATTAAAGATTTTAAAGAACTTGTTGAAGATTTGAAAACACTATGGAAAACAGAAGGAGAAGTTTTCGTTGTTGCAGGAACTGGTACAATGGCAATGGAAATGGGTATAGCAAATACTTTAAAATCAGGTGATAATTTACTTATTGTATCAAATGGATTCTTTGGAGATAGATTTATTGATCTTGCAGAGAGAAAAGGTATAAATGTGGATGTGATAAGCAGTGAGTGGGGAAAAATTGTACCTGTAAAAGATATTGAAGCAAAATTAAGTGAAAAGAAATATGCTGCTATGACAGTAACTCATGTTGATACATCAACAGGAGTTTGTGCTCCAATAAAAGAAATTGGTGAAATAATGAAAAAGTTCCCTGAGACAATGTATATAGTTGACGGAGTTTGTGCTACTGCAGCTGAACCAGAATATGTAGATGATATGAATATAGATATTCTAATCACTGGGTCACAGAAAGCATTTGGAGTAGCGCCAGGACTTGCAATAGTATGGGCAGGACCTAAAGCAATGGAGAGAAGAAAAGAACTTGGAAGAATTCCAGAGTATTATATTGATTTTGATAAATGGCTTCCAATTATGAATGATCCTTCAAAATACTTTGCTACACCAGCAGTAAATATGATTTGGGCACTTAAAGAATCAGTAAGAATAATCAAAGAAGAAGGAATAGAAAATAGATATGAAAGACATAGAAAAAATGCAAGAGCAATGCAGGCAGCTTTAGAGGCTATGGGCTTTACATTATTAGCAGATAAAGAACATAGAGCAGTTACATTATCAAATGCAATATATCCAGAAGGAATAGATGATGTTGAGTTCAGAAAAATATTAGCAGAAGAAGGTGCAGTGGTAGCAGGAGGTTTAGCAGCATATGCTGGAAAAATGTGTAGAATCGGACATATGGGTAATATCGATACACATGATATGGTAAGTGCAATCTCTGCAATCGAGAGAACATTGTACAGAATGGGCAAAAACAGTGAGCTTGGAGCTGGGATAACTACGTTATTAAAAGAATTAATGGCTTAAATTAAAAACTAGAAATACATCATATATATCATTAATCTGGAGGCTGTTTTAAAATTATAATTTTAAAACAGCCTCCTTTAATTAGTATAAAGATAAATATGGTAAAAGAGCATATTAAATGGTATAATAATTTACCAATAGTAAATAAATACCATAAGATAAATGTTGAATATCAGGAGGACAATATGACTAATGAAGTAGAAGAAAAACAAAAGAAAACCATAAGATCAGTTATTAAGGCTTTTGATGTTATAGATTACATGGCATTATCTGAAAAAGAATTAGGAGTAACGGAGATAAGTGAGGCATTGAACTATGGGGTTAGCGCCACATATCATTTATTAAATACTTTAAAAGAATGTAATATAATTGAACAAAATGAAACGACTAAAAAGTTTAAATTAGGGTTGAAGCTATGGCAAATAGGAATGCGAGCTTATGAACAAAATGATATTTCTATTATTCTAAAACCATATCTAAGAAAGCTAAAAGAATTGACCGGAGAAACTTCTAACTTAACTATTTTAGACAATAACCAAATTGTATATATTGCCCAAGAAGAAAGTAATAGATTGTTAAAGATGTTTACTAAAATAGGCGTATCAGCTCCATTACATTGTACTGGTGCAGGAAAAATTCTACTAGCCTATCAACCTAGATCTAAACAGGAGCATATACTAGATAGTATTGAATTAATAAAATATACTAATAAAACAATTACAGACAAGGATAAATTAATGGAAGAGATAGATCTTATAAAAAAGCAAGGATATGGTTTAGATGATGAAGAAAGAGAAATAGGAGTTAGTTGTATTGGAGCTCCAATATTTGGAGTTAATAATGAGATTATTTCTTGTATTTCAATTTCAGGTCCAAAATCAAGATTTACGAAAGAAAATAAAGATAGATGGATAAAGATGATCTTAGATGTTTCCAAGGAGGCAACTAATTATATCAGAACTATAAGTTAAAATATAAAATAAAAAATCTCCTTATTTATATGAGTGGATTTTTTATTTTATTACGATTAATCTATAAGTAACAATTGATATTTGTATGATAAAGTAGTATTATTTGGGTATACATTTACCACCAATATATTATAAAAATGAGGAGTTTATAAATGAAAACAATTGATGTAGCACAATCAAAACTAGGAGGAATTAGGGAGATATTTACAAAAATATTATTCATAGTAATTGGAAACTTACTATGTTCTCTAGCTTTTAATTTATTCTTTGTTCCAAATGGACTTTTAAGTGGTGGAGTTGGAGGCGTTGCTATAATGACTCAGTATTTGACAGAGATGCCAGCAGGAATATCAGTATTTTTAATAAATCTTCCTATATTTGTAGTAGGTGTCAGAATGATAGATAAGAAGTTTATTACCTATGCATTTATATCTATGCTTGTTTTTTCATCATGGCTTACAATAACTAAAGATATTTCCAAATACTTTATAGTTGAAGATATTCTTCTAGGGTCAGTTTTTGGAGCAGTATTAAATGGACTTGGTATGGGATTAATGTTTAGAAATGGTACTTGCCAAGGAGGGCTGGATGTTATAGCTGCAATTCTTAAAAGAAAGCTTAATGTAAATATTGGGACAGGCTTGATGATGGTAAACACTGTTATAATAACTCTATCATCCTTGCTATTTGGATATAAAGCTGCTATGTATACTTTGATTTCTATGTATATAGGATATCAAATACTAGATAAGGTTCAAACTGGATTTAATGTACAGAAGAATGTAGTAATAGTATCAGAGAAATCCAAAGAACTATCAACTGCAATTATAGAACAGTTGCATAGGGGAGTTACATTTCTAAAGGGTCAAGGTGGATATACTCATGAAGATAAGAATATTATATACTGTATTCTTACATCTCGTGAGATTGCTAAATTAAAAGAAATAGTCAATGAAGTAGATCCAAAAGCCTTTTTCACTATAACTGATGTAGTAGAAGTAAAGGGTAAAGGTTTTAAATCTACGGAAATATAATAATATCAAATGATTAGTTCCGACTATTTCAGGGTAAATTCATTGGGAAATCAATTATTTTAGATACCAATGAAAGGAGAAATAGATTATGGAAAAAAGAAAAGACCTTGTGACTATGGGAGGAAATCCAGTTACATTATTAGGAAAAGAAATAAAGGTTGGAGATAAGGCACCAGAATTTACTGTATTAAAAAGTGATTTATCCCCATTTACCTTAGAAGATGCAGGGGATGGAGTAAAGATAATATCAGTAGTACCTTCTTTAGATACTGGTGTATGTGAGCTTCAAACAATAAACTTTAATGAAACAGCAACTGAGCTTGGAGATGTGACTATACTAACTATTTCTGTAGATTTACCTTTTGCACAGAAAAGATTTTGTTCCGCTAATAATATAGATAAAGTAATCACTTTATCTGATCATAAGGATTTATCATTTGGCATGAATTATGGATTTGTAATAGAGGAATTTAGACTTCTAAGTAGAGGTATAGTAATATTTGATAAAGATAATGTAGTTAGATATGTAGAATATGTAAAGGAAGTAACAAATCATCCAGATTATGATAAAGCTATGGTGGAAGTAAAGAAGTTAATATAGTTTAAAAGAAGTTATAAGGACTAGTTAAAAAGACTAGTCCTTTATATATTTAATAAAAAGAGTTAGTGACTTTTTTATCAAAGTTTGATATAATATAAACAAACGTAAATGTTTTATTTAATAACAAATTTAATATGTTCAAATGGGAGGTGGGAATATGACTACATCCATAAATTTAGTTAAATTTATATGTAAGGACTGTGGACATATCTGGGATGAGAACTATGAAGAGGGTGTAAACTGTCCGAAGTGCCATTCTAAAAACACCGAAGAGATGAGTAGAACGAGATATTGAGTAAGAGGATAGATAATACTATCCTCTTTTTTTACACTTGAATTCTTAAAATTTATCACATAATTAACACATTGAACATTTATAATATAGCTGAGGAGAAGCTTTAGTTCCTAGAAATATTATAGGAGGAATTATATGTTTAGGATATTAGTTGTAGATGATGAGGAGAAAATTCGGGAAGTTATTAGAGAGTATGGAGAATTTGAAGGGCATAAAGTATTAGAAGCCAAAGATGGAATGGAAGCTGTGAATATATGTAAAGAAGAAAATTTTGATGTTATAGTAATGGATATAATGATGCCAAAACTAGATGGTTTTTCTGCCTATAAGGAAATTAAAAAGATAAAGGATATACCTGTACTTATGCTCTCTGCGCGAGGGGAAGAATATGATAAGCTATTTGGATTTGAGATAGGTATCGATGATTATGTAGTAAAACCTTTTTCTCCTAAGGAGGTTATGGCTAGATTAAATGTAATTGTCAGCCGTAATAAAAAAATGCAAAAAGATATTAATTCTAATGAAATATATAAATTTGACGGTCTTGAGATTGATATACTAGGAAGAAATGTATTTGTTGATGAAGTAAAAGTAGATATGACCCCAAAGGAGTATGATTTATTATTTTATTTAGTTAAAAATAAGAATGTTGCTTTAACTAGGGATAAATTATTGAATGAGGTATGGGGCTATGACTTCTTTGGTGATGATAGAACTGTTGATACCCATATAAAAATGCTTAGAAATAGTATGGGACAATATAGAGATTTTATTGTAACTTTAAGGGGACTAGGATATAAATTTGAATATATAAAATAATAGAAGTGGTGGTAATTTTGAAGAATAAATTAGATATGAAAAGCCTAAAAGTTAAATTGTGGACATATTTTATCCTATTTGCGGCAACAATCATGACCATATTATGGCTTCTTCAAATTGTATTTTTAAATACCTATTATAAATCAATGAAGACTAATGAGATTAAGAAAATCGGAGACAGCCTAGTAGTTGAATATGGAAAGGATGATTTTGAAGATATTATTTATACAATATCCTTTAGTAGGGGAGTAATTATTCAGATTTTAAATGAAGACGGTATTCCTATATTTCCTATGAATACATCATTTAACCCTAGACCACCTAAATTTAATTCCATGGATTCAAGGAAATTCATAGATAAACTGGAGAATGATAATCAAGGAAAGATTCTATATACTATAGAAGATCCTAGGTTAGGAAGACCAACTATAGTCTATGGCGCTGTATTGCAAGGTGAAGATGGGGAGAATCTATATTTATATATTAATGGATTATTAGACCCTATAGACTCTACTACTTTTGTTTTAAAAAACCAGCTTATTATAGTGACTATAATATCTTTGCTCTTAGCATTGGGATTATCATTTATTATTGCATCTAAAATATCTAAGCCTATTACTCAAGTAACTAATGCAGCATCAGTTCTAGCTAAAGGTAATTATGATGTTGTATTTGAAAAAGGTGATTATACAGAAATAGATGATTTGGTAGCTACTTTAAATTATACTACTACAGAATTATCTAAAATTGAAGGACTAAGAAGAGACTTAATTGCAAATGTTTCCCATGATTTAAGAACACCGCTTACATTGATCAAATCCTATGCGGAAATGATAAGAGATATATCTGGCAATAATCCAGAAAAACGACAATCTCATGTTGATGTAATTATAGATGAATCAGATAGACTTACTAGGCTTGTCAATGATATTTTAGATTTATCTAAGATTGAGGCAGACCTTAATCAAATTGATTATAAAGAGTTTAATATAGTTAGAACTACAAAGGAAATCCTAAAGAGATTTTTAATCCTTGAAGAAAAAGATGGATTTATTTTTCGCTTAAATTGTAACGATGAAATAAAAGTATATGGTGATGAGAAAAAAATAGAGCAGGTAATTTATAATCTAATTGGTAATGCTGTGAATTTTACTGGAGATAATAAATTAGTATTTATAAATATTAAAAATGTTGGCGATTTTGTTAAATATGAGGTCAAAGATACTGGGAAAGGTATTCCCGAAGAAGAATTAAATCATATATGGGATAGATACTATATGGTAGGTAAAACCCATAAGCGAGCAGTAATAGGGACTGGACTAGGACTTTCTATTGTTAAAAATATATTAACTGCTCATAATTCAGACTTTGGAGTAGAAAGTCATGTTAATCAAGGAACTACATTTTGGTTTCAATTAAAGACTAACAAATAGATATAATTTATGAAAGACAAGATTTATTCTTGTCTTTTTTATGGCCTAACCCAATGAACATCAGATTTATATGAGAGTAACGAGCCCTAAAAGATTACTGAATTATACCCTGTGGGGCAAATTAAGATAACAAATAGATTTGGGTTCCAAGGCTGCGGAAAATGATTTTCACAAATATTTCGATTAGTTATCATCTAGATTTCACAAAAGAAATATATCCTTAATATAAATCTAAAGCTTGGAGGTGAAAAATGTGCATAGTATTAAATATAGACATGAGCATAAACTGTATATAAATTTAGGAGATTATTATATACTCAGATCTAGACTCAAAAATATAATGAGATTAGATGAAAATTCTAAGGGAGATAGTGGTTATTTTATAAGAAGCATATACTTTGATGATATAAATGATAAGGCTTTATTTGAAAAGATATCTGGTGTTAATCATAGGGAGAAATTTAGGATTAGACTTTATAATAATGATGCCTCTTTTATTAAATTAGAAAAAAAGGTGAAAGATAATGGTCTTACAGCGAAGTTTAGTACTAAAATCTCCATAGAAGAATGTAATAGAATTTTGAGTGGAGATATTGATTGGATCAAATTTATTGATAATAGTTTATTAAAAGAACTCTATATTAAAATGAAAAGTGAGTTATTTAAGCCAAAGACAATAGTGGATTATAATCGTGAGGCGTATATTTATCCAATAGGTAATGTTAGAATAACTTTTGATAGAACCATAAAATCAGGGGTGTTTTCGAGAAATATATTCAATGAGAATCTTCCCGCTGTAAATGTATTGGATTCAAAGATAATTATTCTAGAGGTAAAATATGATGAGTTCCTTCCCGATGTTATAGCTGATATTATCCAAGTTGGAGATAGGAGATTTACCGCGGTTTCAAAATACGCCCTTTGCAGAGTATTCGGCTAAATTTAATAAAATCAGGAGATGAAAAAATGAATACAACAAATACAATAAACTTTAGTGATATTTTCAAATCAAGTTTTTTAAATAAAGTGGGATCCATATCAGCTGTCGATATGATTATAGCATTAGGACTTGCTTTTGTCTTAGGTTTATTTATTATGACAGTCTATAAAAAAACTTTTAAAGGAGTTATGTATTCCCCAAGTTTTGGTGTAGCCCTTATGTCTTTAACACTTATTACAACTTTAATTATATTGGCTGTTACTTCCAACGTTGTACTATCTCTTGGTATGGTTGGTGCATTGTCAATAGTTCGTTTTAGATCTGCAATAAAAGAACCAATTGATATAGCATTTTTATTCTGGTCAATTTCTGGAGGGATAGTGTTAGGTGCTGGTTTAATTCCATTAGCTATATTCGGTTCAATATTCATAGGTATTGTAATGGTATTATTTGTAAATAAAAAGTCAAATGAAACTCCATATATAATGGTAGTTAATTATGAAGATAATGAATGCGAGAAAGATATCTTAGACATCATAAATAATAAGGTACAAAAATATTTAATAAAATCTAAGACTGCCTCAAAATATAGCGGGATAGAGCTTACTGTTGAGATTAGATTAAAAGAAATCACCACTGATTTTATAAATGAGTTATCTAGTCTTAAAGGAGTTTCTAATGTAGTTATGGTTAGTTATAATGGGGATTATATGGAATAAAAAGAAGGTGATGTAATGATAAAAGAAAAGTTTGCCACAATTATATCTCTAGCTTCTATCTTTCTAGTGGCTTTAGCATTAGTAGTTTTTGTTGGATTTATACAGAAAGATAATAACTTAGTTAATATTAGTATCAAACAACCAGATTATGTTAACAAGATATTTAATAAGGATATGGTATCAGAAATAAATATTATTATAGATGAAAATTCATGGAATGATCTATTAGAAAATTCCATAAAGGAAGAGTATTATAATTGTGATATTATAATAAACGGAGAGACCTTTACAAATGTAGGAATTAGAGCTAAAGGTAATTCTAGTCTAAGTATGGTAGCTAATGATAGCACCACAGATAGATATAGTTTTAAAATCAAATTTAGTGAATATATTAAGGGGCAGAACTATTATGGCTTAGATAAGTTAGCACTTAATAATAATATTTTTGATGCTACAAATATGAAGGAATATTTATCCTATGAGATATTTGAAGAAATGGGAATTGCTACACCTGGATTTGCATACACTAGTATTAAGGTAAATGGAGAAATATGGGGATTATATTTAGCTGTTGAGGTGATGGAAGAAAGCTTTATTGAAAGATATTTTGGAAGTATGGATGGAAACTTATATAAACCTGAAGGTATGGAAATGGGTGCTAGAGGTATGAATATGGGGAATCCAAATATAAAGAATGATGATAATGCTATGAGAGTAGATCCCAAAAACATAAGAATAGAGAATGAGGAATCTGTAAATCCAAGAAATTTTGGGGTCCCTAGTAGAGGTAGTAGCGGAACAAACTTAGTATATACTGGAGATGATATTTCCAACTATTCAGGGATTTTTGATAATGCTATATTCAAGACAACAGATAAAAAAGACTATAATACTGTAATTGATATGATGAAGAATTTAAGCACAGGTACAAATCTAGATGAATTCCTTGATGTAGATGAAATATTAAGATATTTTGCTGTAAATACATTTCTTGTAAATTTAGATAGCTATGCTGGTAGTTTGAAACATAATTACTATTTATATGAAAGAGATGGCAAGTTCCAAATACTTCCTTGGGATTTTAATCTATCCTTTGCAGGACATGAAGTAAATAATGCTTCATCTGCTATAAACTTTCCTATAGATAATCCAGTTAGCGATACTATGGAAAATAGTCCTCTTATATCTAAGTTACTTGAAAAAGAAGAATATAAGAAGATTTATCATCAATATCTAGAAGATTTAGTCATAAATTATATTAAATCTGGAAAATATAAAGCATCTATTAGTAAAGTTAATGAGCTAATAAAGGAATATGTTAGAAATGACCCTACAGCGTTTTTTACTTATGAACAGTATGAAAATACCTTACCTATATTACTTCAATTTGGAAAGGATAGAGCTGAAAGTATTATAGCACAACTTAATGGAGAGCAGCCAACTACAACTTATGGAAATATTAATACTAATATAGACTTGGCAGCCCTAGGATCTATGGGTAGAGGCTTTGGGAACAATATGCCAGATATGAATCGAGAGGGAATGGTATCACCTGATAATTTTGGAAATAATGATAATAGAAATACTATGGTGAAAGCAATGGAGATTATCCGAGATTCTTCCAGTGAAGAATTGACAGATGAACAAAGGACAAAGTTAAAGGAATTGGGCTTGAATGATAATCAGATAGAAGAAATGATAGATATGAGAAGTCGAATGCCTGTTGATAGGGAAGGAAGGCCCCAAGAAAATAATAATTTTCGATCTAATGATGAGAGAAATTTTCCTCCACAACAAGGAGATATGATTCATGATAACAGAATTCAGCAAAACAATATAGATATAGAGAGATTAGTTATACCGATTACATCTATATTAGCACTATTATTAGCATTAATCCCTATAAGTAAATTAAAACGAAGAAAGTATATTACTTCTAGTCCGACCTCTTTAAAATAAGTAAAAGCATTCCAAGGAATCAATAGCATCCAAGGGATGCTTTTGCAATTAATTTTAATATTCCCTCTGATGTATAGACAAATTAGTAAATAACAAATAGAATATAATAAAGTAATAAAAAGCAAATCAGATATTGGGGTGATATTATGAATTATAGGGATAAATATAACCATTGGCTAGAAAATGATTATTTTGATGAAGAAACAAAAATAGAGCTTATGGGTATAATTGATGATAAGGAAATAGAGGATAGATTTTATGCCGATTTATCTTTTGGTACTGCTGGACTTAGGGGTAAGATGGGAGCTGGAACTAATAGAATGAACAGATATACTGTATCATTAGCTACTCAAGGATTAGCTCAGACCATAGTAAAGAAAGGTAAAGAAGCAATGAGTAGGGGAGTTGCTATTGCCTATGATGTTAGGCATTATTCAGATAAATTTGCTGAAATAGCTGCTAGAGTATTAGCAGCAAATGGGATTAAAGTTTATCTTTTTGAAGGAATTAGACCAACACCGGTATTATCATATACTATTAGGAAATTAAAGACTATATCTGGCATAGTGGTTACAGCTAGTCATAATCCGAGAGATTATAATGGATATAAGGTGTACTGGGAAGAAGGATCCCAAATATTAGATGATATTGCAGATGAAATATTATCCGAAATAAACAATATCAAAGATTTTTCTGAAATAAAACTTATGGACTTAGATGAAGCTATTCAAAAAGGACTTATTCAATATATAGGAAAAGAAATTGATCAAGCATATGATGAAGACCTGCTTAAACTAAGGTTAAATGATGAGATAGATAAAGATATAAAGATTATTTATACACCATTGAATGGTACTGGAAATATTCCTGTAAGAAGAATATTAAAACAAAGAGGGTTTACTAATATAATAGTAGTACCGGAGCAAGAAAAACCAGATCCAAATTTTACTACTGTAGGATATCCGAATCCAGAAGATGTAAAGGCTTTTGATTTTGCAAAAAAATTAGGGAAAGAAGAAAATGCAGATATAATCATAGCCACCGACCCTGATTGTGATAGAGTAGCTATGATGGTAAAAGATAAGGATGGAGAATTTAGATTCATTAGCGGGAATCAAACAGGAGTTTTACTAGTTAATTATATATTGTCACAGAGACAAAAAAGAGGAGATATTCCTGCTGATGGAGCAATTGTAAAATCTATAGTTACAGGTGATCTAAGCAAAGCCATAGCGAAAAGATATAATGTAGAGACTATTGAAACATTGACAGGATTTAAACATATATGCGGTAAGGCAAATGAATTTGATAGAACTGGTGAGCATACATTCATTTTTGGATATGAAGAAAGCATTGGATATGTTTATGATACCATAGTTAGAGATAAGGATGGAGTAAATACTTCTATGTTCATCGCAGAAATGGCTGGATACTATAAAATGCAAGGAAAGTCATTATTAGATGTATTAGAAGAATTATATCAAGAGTATGGATATTATAAAGAGAAACTTGTATCCATAGTATTAGAGGGACTGGAAGGTAGTAAGAGAATAGGCAGAATGATGGAGGAGTTTAGGAAAGAACCTATCAACTCATTTGAAGATATGAAACTTATTAAAGTTGTAGATTATTTATTGGATGAAACAGGCAGCCCTAAATCAAATGTTTTAAAATATTATTTAGATGATGGTTCTTGGTATGCCATAAGACCATCTGGAACTGAGCCAAAGATAAAATTATATATTTATTCTAAAGACAAAAATAGTGAAGTTTCAGCAAGAAAAATAGAACTAATAGAATCCACTGTAACCGGTAGAATGAATTCAATCAAATAAATGATATATATTTGACAAAGAAAGGTAATTGTATTATAGTCTTAATAGGTTGAATTAAATAAACTATTGTGTTAAAATTTTAGTGACTAAATTTAATAAAGATTTGGAACACAGCACCAAAAAATAACTTAAATAAATTATATTATAAGGGGGAAATGCAATTGTATAAAATTGTCGAAAAAGAAATTCTTGCTCCAAATATTTTCTCAATGGATATTTTGGCACCAAGAGTAGCAAATTCAGCTAATCCAGGACAATTTGTTATCGTAATTGCCAATGAAACAGGTGAAAGAGTACCTCTAACAATCTGTGATTACGATAAAGAAAAAGGAACAGTACAAATAGTTGTTCAATCTATGGGTAGTTCCACTAAAAAACTTGCTATATTAGAAAAAGGTGACTACGTAAAGGATTTTGTCGGACCATTAGGAATCCCATCAGAGTTTGTAAATGAAGACATCGAAGAATTAAAGAAGAAAAGAATACTATTTGTAGCTGGTGGAGTTGGTACTGCACCTGTATATCCTCAAGTAAAATGGTTACATGAGCACGGAGTAGAAGCTGATGTTATAATGGGAGCAAAGACTAAGGATTTAGTTATCTTAGAGGACAAGCTAAAATCAGTTGCTGGTAACCTATATGTTGCAACAGATGATGGTTCCTATGGATTCCATGGTTTAGTTACTAATTACATAGAAGAATTAGTAAATAATCAAGGTAAAGAATACGATGTATGTATTGCAATTGGACCTATGATAATGATGAAATTTGTTGCACTAACAACTAAGAAATTAGATATTCCTACAGTAGTATCACTTAACCCTATAATGGTAGATGGTACAGGTATGTGTGGTGCTTGTAGAGTTACAGTAGGCAATGAAACTAAATTTGCATGCGTTCATGGACCTGAGTTTGATGGTCATCTTGTTGATTTTGATGAAGCTTTAAAAAGACAAGGACAATATAAGACTGAAGAAATAAAGAAAGATGAAGCAACTACATGCAAAATAGAGGAGGCCAGAAAATAATGGATAGATTTACGAGAACTCCCATTGCGGAACAAGATCCCCAGGTAAGAAATCATAATTTTGAAGAAGTATGTTTAGGATATACTGAAGAAGAAGCTGTTCGTGAAGCGAAGAGATGTTTACAATGTAAAAAACCTCTATGTAGAGGAAATTGTCCAGTATCTATAGATATACCAGGATTTATTAAACATATTGCAGAGGGTAATTTTGGTGAAGCTGCTCAAGTTTTAGCAGAGTATTCAGCTCTTCCAGCGGTTTGTGGTAGAGTCTGTCCACAGGAAACTCAATGTGAGCAAAAATGTGTCTTAGGAAATAAGGGAGATGCAGTTGCAATAGGTAAATTAGAGAGATTTGCTGCTGACTGGGCTAGAGAAAATAATATTGAAGTTGGTAAGGCTAAGCCAAGTAATGGACATAAAGTAGCCGTTATAGGTTCAGGTCCTGCAGGAGTTACATGTGCGGGTGAATTAGCAAAGGAAGGATATGAAGTAACTATTTTCGAAGCTCTTCATGAACCAGGTGGAGTATTGGTATATGGTATTCCAGAGTTTAGACTTCCAAAGGAAACTGTAGTTAAAAATGAAATAAATAACTTGAAAAAATTAGGCGTTAAAATTGAGACTAATGTCATAGTTGGTAGAACTATTACTATAGATCAAATATTTGAAGAAGGTTATGAAGCTGTATTTATAGGTTCAGGAGCAGGACTTCCTAAGTTTATGAATATTCCAGGAGAAAACCTTAATGGAGTATTCTCTGCTAATGAGTTTTTAACTAGAAATAACCTAATGAAAGCATTTAGAGAAGATTTTGATACACCTATTAAGGTTGGGAAGAAAGTAGCGGTAGTTGGTGGTGGAAACGTTGCTATGGATGCTGCTAGAACAGCTAAGAGACTAGGAGCAGAAGTATATGTAGTATATAGAAGAACAGAGGCAGAATTGCCTGCAAGAGTTGAAGAGGTTCATCATGCTAAGGAAGAAGGAATTATATTTGAACTTCTTACAAACCCAATCGAAGTAATTGGAAATGAAAATGGCTGGGTAAAGGCTCTTAAATGTGTGAGAATGGAATTAGGTGAACCAGATGCATCAGGTAGAAGAAGACCTAGAGAGATTGCAGGTTCAGAGTTTGAATTTGAAGTAGACACTGTTATTATGTCATTAGGTACATCACCAAATCCACTAATTTCTTCAACTACTGAAGGCTTGGAAGTAAATAACCATCTATGTATAGTAGCTGATGAAAGCGGTCAAACATCAAGAGAAGGTGTATTTGCAGGTGGGGATGCTGTAACAGGTGCAGCTACTGTAATCTTAGCTATGGGTGCTGGCAAAGATGCAGCTAAGGCTATGGATGAATATATAAAATCAAAGAATAAATAGTAATTAAGTATGAAAATAAACTCTCCTTTAGAGAGTTTATTTTTTTAATTCTTTATGTTATAATATTTAGAGTATCGAATTAAATAAGGGAAAGTAAAGGTGATTTGTGAATGGAGTCTAGTCTGGATAAAAAACATCTAAGAGAGGAAATAGTGAAAATAGCAGGGCCTGTATTTATAGAATTACTAATGGGTACTCTATTTGGTATGGTGGATATGATGATGCTAGGCAGATCAGGAGATGCTGCTACTACTGCTGCATCTATTGCTGCAGTTGGTGTTACTAATCAGCTAGTGTTTTTAGGATTAGCTTTAGTACAATCTTTAAATATTGGAGCTACAACTATGGTAGCTCGTTATATAGGAGCAAAGCGAGAAGATAGGATTGAATCTGTTGTAAAGCATGTCATGATATTAACTCAGATACTTTTAGTTATTCCTATATTGTTTATAGGTCTAGGTATGACAGATACCGCCATGAAGTTCTTTGGTGCACATGAAGATACTCTTCTAATAGGCAGGGGTTATTTTAGAGTAATTGCCTTGGGATTTATATTTCAAGCTTTTAATTTTTCTATTTTTGCTTCTTTAAGAGGGTCAGGGGACACGAAGACACCTATGAAAATAAATATTATATCTAATTTATTAAATGTTGTTGGTAATGCTATTTTGATTTACGGTTTATTTGGATTTCCAAGGTTAGGTGTGTTAGGAGCAGGTATATCAACATCTCTATCACAGGTGGTAGCAAGTATATTGCTAACTAGAGTTGTATTAAATGAAAAGAATATAGTTCATATAAAGTTAAAGAAGAAATTTAAGTTCGATAAAGACATAATATACAACTTAATTAAAATTGGATTACCAGCTTCAGGGGAGCAACTTGCTATGAGAGCAGGAATGTTGGTTTTTACAAAGATTATAGCTTCTCTAGGTACAGTAGCCTATGCAACCCATCAAATTTGTATTAGTATACTTAATCTATCATTTACTCCGGGGCAGGCATTTGGTATATCAGCATCAACTTTGGCAGGGCGAAGCTTAGGAGAAGAAGAGCCAGATAAGGCGGAGGAATACATAAAGATGTGTATGAGAATAGGTGCTGTAATAGCAGCAGGTATGGGTATTGTATTCTTTCTATTTGGATCATTTATAGCAGGGCTGTATACTGATAATCAGGAAGTAGTTGTGCAAGCAGGCAAGGTATTGAAACTTGTGGCATTTATTCAGCCTTTTCAGTGTTCGCAGCTAATTATTGCTGGTGGACTTAGAGGCGCAGGTGATACAGTATGGACCCTTATATCTACCTTTCTAGGAATCTTAGTAATCAGGTTAATTTTTGCTTATATATTTGTTATTAAAATGGGAATGGGACTTCAAGGAGCTTGGTTATCAGTGTTAGTTGACCAGGGAATAAGATGGGCCTTTATTTCAATTAGATTTAGAACTAATAAATGGAAATATATTACTATAAGATAAATAGCCTCAATTGAGGCTATTTATCTTATGTGCAAATTCTTTTGCTAAATTTTCTATATTTGGTACTTCTTTTATAGCTCCTTTATCATTAGCTGTTGTCATAAGTGAAAAATAAGGAGGGAGTCTAAAAGTCTTATTCATATTTAAGCTAGATATTAATTGTTTTGCTATAGCATCTCCTCCGGAATAGCCAGATACTATAATAGAGAATATAGTTTTATCATAGAATTTAGTTTGTCTATAGAGAGCTGTAAGTCTATTTATGGTGGCCACAAGATTTGCAGTTACCATATCGTTGTAGTTAGGACATATGAATAATATGGAGTTTGACCTAAGTATGGCTGGATACACCTCTTCTACCACTATTCCTCCATAGAAACACCTAGTCTGCTTACCTAAATACTTACAAGTCTTATAGGGGCATCCTTTACAATCTAGTACATTTCCATTGCCAACATTTATCTCAGATATTTCAATTTCATGTAAGTATGACTTTACCATATCCCAAAGCATAAGGGTATTTGATATTTCTCTATTACTTGAATGTACTACTAATAATTTTTTCTCCCTTTCATTATTAGTAGTATTATCTTCTAAAAACCTATTGCCTAGTTCCTTGCATTGTTGTAAGCATATCTCTTCTAAGGACATATTATATACCTTTTCCATAGATATAAAATTTTCCAGCTTAGCTGTGGCCTCTACAAGAGGTCTTCCTATAAAACTGCATCCTAAGTTATTCGCAAGAAATATAATGGATTGAGCCGTAGTTTTTGTAAATAATATATTATAATTACTATGGATTAATACTGCGCCTTCGGAGTTAAGCAAAGAATCCTTTCCTGTATTATAGAGCTCCAAAAAAATATTATTTAATGCATTAGATGTACCAATCTCATTTAATTCCAATACAAATAATATTTTCTTATTTTGTAAATTTTTTAATTCCTTAGCTGAGGTTATTATAGAAAAGTCTTCATTACCTAATACTTTAGTCATCATATTAAATAATAGGGTGCTAGGTTCTTCAGGCATTATAACTAAAATTTTTTTCATATTATCGCCGCCAATTTGCTATAAGTTTCTTCCAGTCGATTTACTAATGATTCAGGTAAGTTCAGTTGTTCCACTTCAATGCCAGAAGGTAATAGTCTACATTTGGCTCCCATATATACTTCTCTCATATAGGTGGAGCCATAAAACCAATCTCCTTTAATTGTGGCTATAAGGGATAGTGCACCAGAAGAAATAGATGGAGCAACAAAAGGCTTATACCCAAATTCCCTTACTTCTTTATTTGCATTTATAGTTTTATTAGTTAAATAATCTGAGATTTCCTCATTATAGTTTTCTATACTATCTGCTATAATTAGTCCCTCACCATGAGGACCAAAGACCCTTCCTTCATGAAGATAATGGACCATTTCAGGAGATTTCTCTGCATAGAAACAAGCTCTGCCATTCATAACTCCAAGCCCATATCCTATTATTTGGTCTGCAGATAATCCATGGAAATCCATATTTCCAGATTCATCCTTATTACTTTCAAGGAAAGCTACTTTGCAAAGTAAATCTACAGGGTCAGACACTACTGCTAATATGCCTTGAAATTTAGAGTCTCTTGCCATTCTAGCATATTTTTTAATGATTTCAGAATTTGATTCAAATTGTGCCATTCTAACGTCAGCTATATTACTACCTACAGGAGGTATTCCTTTTGATGCACAAAAAACAAAGATATCACAATTGAATAAATCTTTCTCATCAATAATTTCTACTGCAGGAAATGCGAGCTCATCAAATGGACGTCTTATTTGATTTAGTTCATATTCCCATCTTTTTAATCTACTGATGTCTCTATCATATATCCCTATTTCACTAATACAGTCTCCGCCAAGCAATCGAAGTCCCAAAGTTAAGGTGCTGCCTACATCTCCCAATGCTATAAGGTTTAATCTCCATTTTTTCTTTATAGATTTATTTAATACATCTTTCCAGTTTGGATAATTTGTATTTACTGCTACTAGCTTTTTATTTTCAATTTTCTTTAGAATCCAATCTGGAATATTATCTACTGAATTCCTATTTTCCAATTTCAATATATTTAATCCTTCATCCTTTAAATTTAATAGGGAGGGATGAGATATAGAAAAATATTTTCTAGAATTCATTTGAGGTAATTGATTAAGAAAATATATTAATCCATCAGTATTTTTCATTTCTTTTTCAGATGATTTTGCTAGATTATTATAATCAAATTTGGAAAATAGATATTTATCTTCAAGTTTATAGTACTTAAACATATAATCCCCCTTATTTATCGTCTTATGATATTTTCTAATCTTCTTAAATATTGTAAGTCCATTTCTATATAAGTAGAAGGCTTAATATTTTTATTTAAGTCCATATTTTTATTTATATCTGGATGTCTTGGTGATACGAGAACTTCTCCTAAGCATTTAATGCTAAGGTTCTTTTCATTGACTGATTGATAGACTTCTTCTATTGCTTTAAAAATACTAAGACTATTTTCTAGGCAAATTTCTGATAGATTATATATTGCATCGTTTTTAGTATTTTTTATGAATCTAGGCGATACATAGGGTAAAATCATGTTGATACTAGGGATTGAAAATGATTCTAAGATACTATCTCCTACCATATCCCCACCTATATAAGGATATTGACTACTTTCATTAAACCACAGCTTTAGGTTAGGCATAAAGTAGGCATAATCTAATTCTATACCTTTTATTTCACCTATTTCTTTTCCTTTTCCAGAAAGTATACCTACTATAATTTTTCTTATTTCTACACCTGCATTTCTTAAAATTGGTTCTATGACATTTATTCTATAGCCTTTACTAAGTAAATCGTCAACTAATATGACGGGCTTATTAAAAGATTTTAATACCTTAGCCTGTTCTTCTAGGGATAAATAGTAAGGAGATGAGCCTACTGTAAAATTAACAATATCAGGTTCGAATATTTTTTCTGTGTGCATAGTTTTAGTAACTGTATTTGGTATTATACTGCTGTTTAATATTGAGCCAAATGGTACACACATATTAGGACCAAATTCTTTAATTGGTGATGGAATTATACTTACTTCATTTGCATCACAAATTTTTTGAATCAATTTACTATAAGTCATATCCCTATTATAGGTAAGTAAGAGCTCACCTGGATAAAGAGCAGATAAGGCTTCTTTAAGTTTGTTTCTAGTATTTCTTATGGTTTCCAGTATTTTTGTATCAGTGCTATATGGAGGCTTCAACATATTTTCTAAGTCTAGATTCAAAGTCATTGGATTATTCATATCCACTATAAACAGAGAGTTTTCATTATATACAAAATCTGTCATTAGGAAGCCTTGCAATAATAACTGTCTTTCAACCTCAGAATTTTTATTCTTCAGTAAGGAGTTATTATATAAAGCATAATTGTAATCTCTAGTTATAGCTAAAGATAATGTTTCATTTAGAACTATCTCTACGAGATATTCATCATCGTTTTGAACACATATTCCTGATATTAAGATAATCCTTCCCTTTGCATTTTTCCTTATATAGTCTGTGATATTTGAATCATGGAATTCATCATATAGCATATTTTGGCGAACCCAATAAAAACTAGAAAAGCCTAATAGATTATTAGTTACAGAATCCCTTACTAATAGAATTCTATAATTTAGTTTTTTTCTAAGAGAATTAAAATGATTTATGTCTATTGCATCTCCAAACTGTTCTTTTATTTCTTCTAAAATATTTTGATTCAGGTTCCTTATAGTTTCTATTTCAATTATTTTAGATTGAATCAATGTTTTGTATTGTGGTTCCCTTAGATATAGTCCATAGTTATAGATATAAGATTCTGCTAGGGGATCTATAAATTTTGATATATCTCTATTTAAATCTATATTTTGTCTTATTTGCGTTGAGCTAATATCTTCATATCTAGGAGGTAGAGAGAGTCTAATGACTTTAGATCTTATATTTTTAATACTTTTCTCTAGAGTCTTCTCGTCATCATCTTTAGAAATACTAGATTTCCTATCAAAAATTATGTGAGGAAAATCCAAAATAATACTCTCTTTTTTATATGCAGCTGCATTGATTAAGACATCAGAGCCAACTACAATATATACTTCCTTTTTAGGAAATAATTTTCTTAAGCTGTCTAAATCTATTGGATTACTGATATTTATTGGTGTGTTTTTTGGAAATAAATAAATATCCTTTTCATTTGCAATACTCATATTTACAATATTTCTTCTAAAGTTATGAGGTTCAGTTCGTTTGGACCATGAGAATTCATCTACTGCCAAATATACTTGGAATCCTTGATCTCTTATTTCAATAGCTATTTCCTTATGGCCTAGGGAGAATGGATCAAAGCTACCTGGGAAAAATGCTATATTTTGATCATCAACTGGTTCTAAAGAACCGTGGAAAAACTCGTAGTCTGATATAAATCTGTATATATGATTTAGTGAAGCTGCATTATTATAGAATAAGAAATCATCTTCTCTATTATCATCTGAAAGAGTTAAGATTTTTTTTCCGATCTTATTGAATATATTATATTTTTCATCCAAACTTAAGATATTCGATTTAAATAGAGTAGAGCTTAAAACCCTTAGAGATTCATTTTTTATATCATTATTATAGGAAGCCATAGCTATGGAGAATAAGCCTAGAAGTCTGTCTATTCTATGGTTATGAATTTGTGATTCTTCTTCAAATTTAGTTATATAAGATTTATAGTTTTCTATACATATGGCTATAGTATTTAGAAGCAAGAAGACAACACTTATGCTAGATATTTTAATTTTATCTTCAAAATCATCTATGATTTCATCTAATTCTTTAGGAGGCAAGTATAGTAGCAATTGACCTAAATAAAGAGGAATAAATTTTGCAAATTGATAAGAATCCATTTCTAAGGCTCTTAAAAGCTCTATAGCCACATCATTTCTCTCTTCTAATGATAATAGATGAAATATATTTAATAGGGTAATGCCACTATAATTTCTAACCCTCTCTATAGCACTTACCTTAAGTATATTACATAGGTGCATTGCAGTATGAAGCCCTTTAGCAGAAGGGTTCTTAACTACTTGGTCATAAAGCATATCTATATTTATTTTCTTTTTTACCCACTCAGTTGCAGTTTTTAAATTTTGAAGAAAAATTTCTGAGGTTTCATTTTCACTATAATTTTTACTTAATATTACTTGATAATTAGGAGAGATATTTATCTTTTTCCCTATTATATATTTTAAATAGTTTTCTCCTAAGATAGGGGACTTGTTTAAATTTGCTATAAGCCAATTCCTAATAGAAGCTATAAATATAACGTTATCTGTATTTATTAACATCTGTGATATACTATCTAAAGTAGTTAGTCTTATCTCCATATTATCTGAATCTAATTGTTTTAATGTATAGGTGAATAATTTAAATAGTCTTTTCTCATCTAGACTGGGAATTGGTATATAGTCAATTGTTTGTGATAAATAGAACTGTCCTATGATGGATAAATTAGCATAGTCATCATAGTATTTAGCTAAGATATCAAAATATTTTCTATGATTGGACTTGTGAGATTCCTCAAATAAAGATTTTATTGTATTTTTTAGATTATAAAGCCATTCTCGTTGAGAATCTGCAATTTTATGGTCAGGAAACAATAAATTATTTAGAAATTCATCTAGCAAGTCTTCTGAAGGCTTTGATCGAGCGTTAAATTTTATTGACTTTGGCAATTCCTTTCGATATTCTTCATCAAATAGTGCAATTAACTTACCAATCAGCTCAGCAGCTTCTTTTCTAATATCATCTCCAGTATGAAGAAGCAAATCTGATAGAAAATGTAATGTAGTGATTTTCTGACTTTGCGTTAAATAAGTTGAGTATTCTTTGAAGATTTGGAGATAGAGTCGAAGTTTCCTCCAATTATTTTCTCCCCTTGCCATTTCTATAATAGTATTAAAAGAAACACTATCTGTTAGTCTAGACATTAAATTGATATTGTGTTCTATAGACATATATTTTATATTACTGATTACCTCTTGCTTATTCATTAACTCAAATGGTTTTTTAAATGGTTCTGTTAAAGAACCATTTAATGTAGTGTCTATTCCCAAGGATATAATATAATCTTCAAAATCTTTTAATTTCTTATATACTTTTCTATATCTATTTTCTTTGGTTTCGTCTACATTGTCTAATTTTTGGAGTATTACATCAAAGGATTCTTCTAAGGAGAATATATGCATATTATAATCATTGTTTTCAACTTTGTTTTTAACTCTAAAATCCGAATATATAAGTATTAGAGATTCAATAGGCAATGTCTCTAATTCTAAATCCCAAGTTGAATGATTAGTTGCAATATGTCCAATTTTATCCATTTTAAATCTTTTAAACCATTCTTCAGTATAATAATAGTGAAGGTAAGGAACTCTTTTACTATCTTCATCTAATACTCCATATTTACCTATATCATGTCCTAGGCTGGCTCCTGCCACAACCCCTAAATCTACAGGAAGACCAATAGCATAAAGCTGTCTTGCTATATACATACTAAGATGATTTACTCCTATTACATGGTCTAGAGTGTTATGACCAGTGATTGCCATATCTAAATGCATTAGCTCATTAATATAACAATTATTAAATATACTTTTAAATATAAAATATTCTTTAGATATATTCTTATTCAGCTCTTCTTCACCAGTTAAAAAAGAAATAGGATATTTTTCAATAAAATTATTATCAAAAAGTTTTAGTTCTACTATAAAATAATTCATAGATCTTACGAAAAATTCATATAAGGAAGTTAAATTAGGGTTAAAATCCTTTATGCCCTTATGGGGAAATGATTTATTAATAACCCAATTAAATATGGATTTTAACCAATTTTCCTGTGTATCTGGATTATATTCATTAAAATAATCTAAGAATAGATCTAATAAAGAAAAGACAGAAAAGTTTCTGTCTTCAAATTTAAAGTCTAATTGGTTTTGAAACTTTTCGTTACTAATATATTTGAGAAGAGTTTCTTTATATTTTACTAAATAACCTTTATCTATTTCCTTATTAAAAAAATTATTAATAATTTCTTTCATTAGTGTTGAATCTCCCTTCTAAGTCTCTCGCCTGTCGGGGTAGTGGCAACACCTCCTAATGCAGTTTCTCTCAATGATTCTGGCAATAGTTTACCCACTTTATACATAGCTTCAACTACTTCATCAAAGGGAACTAATGATTTTACACCAGCCAATGCTAAATCAGCAGAAGTAAGTGCATTTACAACACCAGATGCATTTCGAAGAGCACAGGGATATTCTACTAATCCACCTATAGGATCACATACAAGACCCATTATATTAACTAATGCAAAGGATGCGGCATTAAAAGAAGATTCAGGTGTTCCGCCAGCCATTTCTACAATAGCAGCTGCCGCCATAGCAGCGGCAGTCCCACATTCCGCTTGACAACCACCTTCAGCCCCAGAAACTGTTGCATTTTTGGCTACGATTTCTCCAATACCCGCGGCTGTGAAAAGACCCATAATAAGTTGATCATCTGTTAGATTTAACTTTTCTTTAGCAGATAATAATGCGCTGGGCACAATTCCTGAAGCACCAGCTGTTGGAGCTGCAACTATTCTACCCATAGAAGCATTTATCTCCGATGTAGATAGTGCCTTAGCCATAGCAGATACTATCAAACTACCAGATAAAGTATTTCCAGAATTCTTATATTCTTCAACTTTTTTAGAGTCGCCGCCAGTTAGTCCACTAACGGATTTCACTTCTTTATCTAAGGCAGATGTGGCAGAACTTTTCATTACAGATAAGGTGTCTCTCATTCTATTCATCAATTCATCGTATGAAATATCAGCGTTTTTAATTTCCTTTTCAATTACTATTTCAGATATTCTCTTGTTATTTTCGTTACATAATTTTATTAGCTCTTCAGCTTTATTAAACATAAAATCACCTCTTGATTGGATTTATCCCTTTAATGTATATTATTTCGTTTAATTGATCGATTTCATCTACAACTTTTTTATTAATATCAGAGTCTGTTTCTACCACCATAGTAGCAATATCATTTTCCCTTGTTACTTTCATTGTAGCAATATTGATTTCACTAGTTGAAAGGATTGAGCTAATACGAGATATGACACCTTTTTGATCTATATATTTAATAATGATAGTTGGATAATCTCCACTAAATTCTACTTTATTTCCATTGATATCTGTAATTAATATGCTTCCACCGCCAATAGATGAACCTATAATATAAATGTCCTCTTTATCCTCAAACTTAAAAACTATTTTTACAGTATTTGGATGTTGATAACCTAGATCAGCTTCTATAAACTCAAAATCTATGCCTTTAGACTTTGCAATCTCAAAAGAATCTCTAAGTTCTTCGTCAGAGGGGTCCATTCCAAGAATACCTGCTACTAAGGCTTTGTCAGTACCATGGCCTTCAAAGGTTTTACCAAATGAACCATGTAAATAGAAAACTACCTTATGAAACTCAGTACCAACAATATCTTTAGCAATTTTACCTAATCTAGCAGCACCAGCAGTATGTGAGCTTGATGGACCAATCATAACTGGACCAAGTATATCAAACACTCCATAATCTTTCATTGCATTACCCCCTATTTTGATAGTCTACTAATTCTATCATTTTATACCCAATTTCGCAATAAGTTTAACCCCCAAGAGTAATATCTTGATTATTATACCATTCTAATGCTCCATAAAAATGTTCAGGTTTAAAATCTGGCCAGTATTCATCAATTATATAAAAATCTGAATAGACTGATTGCAGCGGTAAAAAACCGCTAAGTCTTCTTCGACCACCCCATCTAATTATCATATCAACTCTAGATATATCCCGAGATTTTATTGTACTTAATAAATCAGATTTGTTTTCTCCTTCTAAAAAATAGTCTTTTAGATCCCATTGCCAACCATAGTTAACTAAAAAATTCACTTTAATTCCACCAGTTCCAAATCGTTGCCTTTTGAGTGCAAAGGGTAAAAGAGCCTTGGGAAACATATCTGATTCCGTATTTCCTAAGACTAAGAGATCAGCATTTTCTTTAGATAGCATATTGACTGCATCAATACAAGCTTTTGTAAATGCAAGTCTTTGAAATTTAGGTCTCTTAGTATTATCTACTGTAAAACCGTAGTAGGTAATTTCTTTTATCCCAATTTCTTCGCAAAGTTTAAACAATTCTAGACCAGGATTTAAACCTTTATTATATCCTTTCTCCTTAGTCATTCCTTGATCTACAGCCCACCGTCTATTTCCATCTGGAATCACACCTATATGATTCGGAATTCTCATAACTAATATTACCTCCTAAATTTTGTTAAACTTAGTATTCCATAAAAAAATAAAAGAATTCATAAAAGGTTTCGAAATAGTTTAACACTATTTATTAAGTCAGTCGCGTATGATACATAAATTAAAGACTATGAGTAATTGCCCACAGCTATATAAGTACAAAAAGTTAATAATCTGGTAACATCTTCAACCTAGTTTGTAATAATTTTATGATAAGATACGGATTAGGAGGGATAAGAGATGAATAAAAAGATAGTATTAATAGCCATAATCTTAGGTTTAACTATTGGATTAACTGGTTGTAAAGAAAAGAAACAATATAATGCAAAAAGAGTTGTAATCGAAGATGATGTAAGTGTGAATGATAAAGAAGATGGTAGTTCTAAGAATTATAAAAATAGTAAGGCTGTGAATTCTAACTCTATAGAGCATGTAACTTCAAAAACAGTAGAGTTTCAATTAGAGGAAGGATACTATTTTTATCCATGTTTCTATTATCAAGGGGAAGTATATGGATATTTTTGGGAAGGACATGGATATTCAAACCATTCGGATTTGGAACGAGAGGCTCAAATGGAATATCTATATAAAATAGATAAAGATAATAATTTAGTAAGAACTTCTAAGATGTATCATAATTACCTCCAAGGACGTCATTCAAAGGTTTATCCGCAGGATACAAAATTTATTAATTTTGTGGAAGATGTGGTATTTACTGTAGATTACAAGGTTGAGGATATTCCTAAACCTTGGCCAGAATTAACGGATGTAGTAAATAAGTTAAAAGGTGATAGTCGTCATAAGCTTTACTTTATACGGCCAGTTTCAGAAAATGAAAATTACTTAATTATTAGTGAGGGAATAATTAATGATGGAAGTGATTGGAAAAGATATATATATGATATAGAAAATAATAAAATATATAAAATGAAAAATGAGGAAAGAGAGGGGGCAATTTATTATGTGAATGCCTTGCAATCATTAGTCTGGGTAGATGATAAAGATTTTAAAATATATAAGATAGTTTTTAAGGATGAATATTATGATTTAGAAGAATATATTGACTTAAACAGATATGGTAAGGCAGACAAGATAGAGGCTGTAATGAAAGATAATGACGAGATGATATTGTTTATGGATAAAAATGTAGAGGGATATTTATTTAAAACTATTTATATTGGTAAATTAAATTTTAAGACTAATCAATATAATTTATTACTTGAAGCGCCTAAGGAAATAAATATATATGCTGAGTATGTGGGACATAATATATTGCTGATAGAAGAGTTTAAGATAAATGATAGAGTTGTAATACCTGTAAAGAGGTATCTAAAACAGGTATTACATGATGAAATGAATGCCATACTCGAGGAGGAGCCTAAAGAAGAATCAGAGCAGTGGTATTTAAATAAGTGGATTGTAATTAGTGAAGATGGAAAAGAGATGTTTGATGCTATGGAAATAAATAAGATGAAAGGTGTATTAACAACGGAAAAGATGATATATCAAAAATACTATATTAAATATAGTGATGATTGATTTAATATAAGTATAGACATTGATGGTGGGATAAATTTAAGATACAATTAAAATGAGTATAATAAAATATAGTTATACTCATTTTAAAGTGCTTATATAATCATTACGAAGATTAGGGTGAGTATAATGAGTAAAAAAATATTGGTAGTTGAAGATGAATATTCAATCAATGATATCTTAACTATAGCATTAATAGATGAAGGATATGAGGTCAAAAGTGTATTTAATGGTAGATCTGCATTAGATGCAATAAAAAGTTTTAATCCAGAGTTGGTCTTATTAGACCTTATGCTACCAGATATAGATGGTTTTGAAATATGCAGAGAGATATCAAATAATTATTTGGTGATTATGATTACAGCTAGAGATAATATCTTTGATAGGATTGTTGGATTAGAATTAGGAGCAGATGACTATATTGTAAAGCCATTTGAAATAAGGGAAGTTATAGTTAGAATAAAAGCATTGTTTAGAAGCTTAGAAAAAGATAAATCCTCATTTACTAAACAGATAATGAGATTAAAAGGAGATATAGAGGTAGATATAATGGGGGAAAGGGTATTTAAGAATGGAAAAGAGATAGAGCTAAAGAGGCAAGAGTCTAAACTATTTTTCTATTTACTTAATCATAGAAATCAAGTATTTTCACGACCAGAACTTCTAGATAGAGTGTGGGGATATGACTATTATGGAGATGCTAGGACAGTGGATGTACATATTAGAAGGATCAGAGCTAAATTAAAAATGCCTGGAGATACCATCATAGAAACTGTATTTGGTACAGGCTATGTTATGAGGTAGAAGATGTTAAGAACTATTAAAGGTAAAATTACAGTAGGTATTGTATTTATTAGTATAATTGTGCTTATTCTAATTAATTTGATCATATGGGGAATATTTGAAAATAATTTACAAACCTTCATTATAAATGATATGGAGAAGATAAGGGACATTGTTTTTTCTGAAATAAAGAGACAATATCCTATTAGCAGTGAAAAAAATAGTTTAAATAATAAAAATGAGATATGGTCTGTCTTAAATACTGTCAGTAAACAATATGATATATATTTGTCTATGAATTATTTTGAAGATAATTTCAGACAATTCGCTGGGGAATTGCTAGAGGAGGAAAGTGTAGAAAATATAGTTCTAGATAGCGATAAAAAATCATCATTATTATATATTCACAACCAAAAAACAAAATTATATGCTACTTATTCTTACCCTATTTATATTGAGGATGATTACATAGGGATTTTTGCATTTCAAAAAAATTATTTAAATGAATACAATAATAATGTTAATTTGATGATAAGGATTATATTTATTCAACTCATCCTATTTATAGTGATGATTCTAGTCAATTATATTTGGCTGAAGAAAACAACAGATCCTTTAAACGATCTAGCAACGGCCATGACTTTTATAGGACAAGGTAAGTTTTCTAATGGATTAAAAACTAGGAATAATGATGAGATAGGCATACTGATCGATCATTTTAATAAAATGGAAGATCAAATAATGGAGCAGATGAGATATCTACAGTTAGAAAAGAAAAAGATAGAAGAATTGGAGAAAGAATCTAGGGATTTCTTCAATTATGCAACTCATGAAATGAAAACTCCTATTACTTCAATTTTAGGATATACTCAATTATTGCAAAAAGGAAACCTAGACAAGGAAGTAACGGAAAGAGCTTACAGCAGGATTATAGCTGAATCTGAAAGAATGTATAAGCTTATTCAAAATATGTTAGTTGTTGCTAGATGTGAACAATTAGAGGAATATGAACCAGAAAGTTTTAACATTAAAGAATTATTAGCTAAAATAATCTATGAGTTTGAGCTAACTTTTAATAAGCAAAAAATTAATATCTGCTTTGATTGTGATGATACTATAATTTTTGCTATAAAGGAAGAGGTACGGACTATAATTAAGAATTTGATTGACAATGGAATTAAGTATAGTCAAGATGGAAAGATAAGCATTAAATGTAAATCTGAAGATTATGTCTGTATTATTGTAGAGAATAAAATTTTACCTATTCCAAAGGAAATAAGAGAAAAACTTTTAGAGCCATTTATTAAATATAATTATGGAGAACATACTCAGATGAGCTCAGGGTTAGGATTATTCATTTGTAAAGAATTAGCTGAAAAGAACAAAGCATATATTGACTATAAAATTTACGAAGATAGAATTTGTTTTAGAGTTAAGTTTATCAATATAGAACAATAAATAATAGGGAAAATCTATAGATTTTCCCTATTATTTTAATGATTATATCGTTATTTTTTTCGTTTAAGTCCTAATAATACTAAAACTATTATTAGAGCTGAAACACCGTATACAATAAATATAGTTTTATTATTTTTTGATGGAGATTCTTTTGATTCGGTTGGTTTTTCATCATCACTATGTTGAAAAGCTTCTCTAGCATCGTCTTTTGTCGCAATTAGTTTTAAATCCAATAAGTTTTCAGATTGATTTATTTCATAATCCTCATTTAACAATATATTGAGATCTTCAAGAGAAATATAGGTGTTTTCTTTATATATAATTGGTTCACCTATTAATTGCAATTCTTTTTCTCTTAAATTAGCCTTTCTACTTCCAATTTCTAAATTTAATATATTTCCGATATTTATACTACCATCTATTGAGTTTTCAACTGGAATATTTAGTGTTTCAAAGGTTTCTCTTATAGGAAGATATATTTTATCATCAATTTTATATATTTTTTCCATAGACACTTCTTCTTTATCATCTACTTTGATTTTGAAGTCAATAGGTTCATTATCAGGAGTTTTGTCTACAAAGTAGGATTTCACAGGTTTTCCAGGTTTTACTCCTTTAACTATACCATCTTTATTTTTTACGATAACCCCATTGACGAGTACATATTCGATTCCAACTGAAGGAGCACCAGAATCTTTTACAGTAGATTTGTCTATTATTGTATCTGGATTGAATATAGTAATATCTGCATCTCCTCCAACTTCTATTCTACCCTTATATTTCATAGAAGGAGCGGAACTTTCCATTCTTTTAGCAGGGAGGTAAGATACTTTCTTTATTGCATCCATTATAGATAATACTTTTTCTTCTCTAACATATTTACCAAATACACGGCTATAAGTTCCAGCGCCTCTAGGATGATTATTATAGCTTGGCTCTATGATAGTATCACTTCCTATCATAGTGTCAGGGTCTTTTAAGAGCATTATAAGTTCTGATTCAGGCATGGAACCATGGGCGGCAACTAATAGATGTTGCTGACGATACCTATCGAATGTATCTTTTGTAATTCTAATATCTGTACCGCCTATCTGTAAATCTTCATAAGTGATTTTGAACCTATCTTGCCAGCCTGGACGGAAACGAGCTGAATCTATATAGGTTGCCCAATAGTCATATGGATAAAAACAAGTTGTAATATCCAAGCCTTCCTCCTTAGCCTTTTTTACCATATCCAAAGCCTTGTCCATAACAAAAGTACCGCCTGTACTGTTGATATGCATAATATGGATTATAGCGCCAGTTTCTTTTCCATAATCTATTACTTCTTGAATGCCATCTAAGCCTTTTTCTTCATCTGAATGTCTTAAATGATAGAAGGTAGGTAGATTATATTCCTTAGCTAAATTTAATAGTGGAATAACTTCATTTTTTACTCCAGGTACATATTCAAAGCTAAAAGAAATGCCTAATGCACCAGCTTCAACATTTTTTCTTACAACATCTACTAATTTTTGTATATCCTCTTCCTTAGTTACTTCAGTATCTACGCCATATCCTACAATAGGCCATCTATGTCTTGTAACAAAAGATGAAGCCCCAAAGTTAGCCAATACTCCATTTTTTTCCCAAGCTCTATACCAAGAGACAGCATCCTCGGTACCACCATGCATAGCTAGATTGCTAGTTACACCATCCAATACCTTTAACTCTATACCCACAGAGTTTGGATCATATGATATAAGGTCTACAAATCCAGGAGAAATAACAAGACCATCTGCATCAATTACTTTTTCTCCTTTCAATTCTTCCTTGGTTATTTTTTCTACCTTAGAACCAATTATTCCAATATTATAATCCTTAAGTTCGTGATCCGTAGATGGATTATAAACAGTTCCACCTTTTATGACTATGTCATATATAATCGGGTTATCGGCAAAGGTTTGAACGGGTATTATATTTAACAACATAATAATTGATAATGATAAAAAAATTACTCTTTTGAGATTCACTTGCACACTTCCTCTCTTTTTTAAATAGCTTGTCTCATAATGTAATATTTTATCATAAAGAAAAGAAGAAGTCTTTACAAAACAAAGACAATTAATGGAATTCAATTATTAAAAATAAAATTAAATATATAAAACAACTATTGACATCTATTTCATTATCTAATATAATTAGCTTAATTTAAAATTAGACTTATCAAGAGAGGTGGAGGGAAAGGCCCTATGAAACCCAGCAACCAGTATTAATTACATGGTGCTAAATCCTACAGCATTAGCTGAGAGATAAGATTTCGATTATTTTACCTCTTTTTAGCTAAAGAGGTTTTTTTATGACCTAACTTAGCGAACGAGAGTGAGCTTTAGTAGGTCAAACGCAATGAGCACCAAATCTATACGAGCGTAGCGAGTAAATAGATTTGAGTTGCGAAACTGCGAAAAAATTATGGATAAGTATAATTTTAAAAATTCAATAATTTAATATTCTTATCAAGAGAGGTGGAGGGAAAGGCCCTGTGAAACTTCGGCAACCTTCAGATTAATCTGAAAAGGTGCCAAATCCTACCCTAAGTTCAATCGAACTTAGAGAAAGATGAGAAGGTGTTTGCATACTGTTATGAGTGTAATCTCCTTTCATCTAATATTAAAAAATTAGGAAAGGAGGTTTTTTATTATCTAGTAGCAAATAAATTTTATTGAATAAAGGAGAGATTATAATGAGTGAAAGAAAATTAAAATTTGATACATTACAAGTACATGCAGGACAGGAAGTTGATAAAACTACTGGATCTAGGGCAGTGCCTATATACCAAACTACATCCTATGTTTTTGACAGTGTTGAACATGGAGCAAATCTATTTGCATTAAAAGAAGAAGGATATATTTATACAAGAATAATGAACCCAACAACTGATGCCTTTGAAAAGAGAATAGCAGCATTAGAAGGGGGAGTTGGAGCATTAGCCGTTGGTTCTGGTTCAGCTGCCATTACTTATGCAATTTTGAATATTGCTGGTGTTAGAGATGAGATAATATCAGCAAGTACATTATATGGAGGCACTCATACTTTGTTTTCTACAACTTTACCAAAGTTAGGTATAAATACAGTTTTTGTTGATCCAGATGATCCAGAAAACTTTAGAAAGGCTATAAATGAGAATACTAAGGCAGTTTATATAGAAAGTATAGGAAATCCTGGAATAAATCTTATTGATATTGAGGCTGTGGCTAAGATTGCACATGAAAACAATATACCTTTAATTATAGATAATACATTTGGTACACCGTATCTCATAAGGCCTATAGAATTTGGAGCAGATATTGTAGTTCACTCTGCAACAAAATTCATTGGAGGTCATGGGACCTCAATAGGAGGAGTAATAGTTGATTCTGGAAAATTTAATTGGCTAAATAACCCTAAGTTTCTAGGATTCAATACACCTGATCCAAGCTATCATGGTTTAGTATATGCAAGAGATATTGGAGAAGCGGCTTATATTGTAAAAGCTAGGGTACAGCTTTTAAGAGATACTGGTGCAGCCCTAAGTCCATTCAATTCGTTCTTATTCTTACAAGGACTTGAAACTTTATCATTGAGAGTTGAAAGGCATGTGGCTAATGCAAAAAGAATAGCTGAGTTTCTATACAAACATCCTTTAGTTTCTTGGGTAAATTATCCTAGCTTAGAAGGAAATAAATACAACTATCTTGCTAAGAAGTATTTTCCTAAAGGAGCAGGGTCTATATTTACGTTTGGAATAAAGGGTGGAGTTGAAGAAGGAAAGAGATTTATAGAATCACTAGAGATATTTTCACACCTTGCAAATGTGGCTGATGCAAAATCTCTTGTCATTCATCCGGCTAGTACTACACATTCACAGCTAAATGAGGAAGACCAAATAAAAGCAGGTGTTGCTCCAGACTTAATAAGATTATCAATAGGAATAGAAGATGTAGAGGATTTAATAGAAGACATTGAGCAAGCACTTGAGAGAGCAGTAAGATCTTAAAGCAGCACATATTATAGACAAATTGCTAGAACTTCAAGAGTTTTAGCAATTTGCCTAATAATTATCTATATAAAATTGAAATATTATAATGAGATATTAAAGGAGGCAAATATGAATATAAAACAATTATTTGATAAGAAAAACTTAGTTTTTTCCTTTGAGATATTCCCCCCTAAGCCTGATTATCCAATAGAGACAGTATATGATACCATAGAAGAATTAAGTGTTTTAAATCCTGATTATATAAGTGTTACATATGGAGCAGGGGGTAGTGTTAACAACAACAGAACCTGTCAGTTATCACATTTAATGAAGGATAGATATAATATTGAATCTTTAGCACATTTAACTTGTATAGGTTCTAGTAAAGAGTATATGGATTGTGTACTAGAAGAACTAAAAGAGAAAGGTATAAATAACATATTAGCCCTAAGAGGTGATATTGGAAGCATAGGAGTAGGAGAGTTCAATAACTCTCAAGAACTTATACAATATATAAAACAAAGTGGAGATTTTGGAGTAGCTGCCGCTTGCTATCCTGAGGGACATATAGAAAGCAAAAAAGATATTGATAAAGATATTAGAATACTTAAATTAAAGGAAGAGGCTGGTGCAGATTATTTTATTTCTCAACTTTTCTTTGATAACTCCTATTTCTATAATCTCTTAGATAAGGCAGAACAAAAAGGAATTAAAGCTCCAATACAGGCAGGAATTATGCCAGTAATAAATAAAAAGCAAATAGAAAGAGTAATCTCCCTTTGCGGAGCTTCACTTCCAAATAAGTTCCTTAGAATTATGAATAAATATGAATATGATAAGCTTGCTTTAAGGGATGCTGGAATAGCCTTCGCACTGGAACAAATAGTAGATTTAGCATCATCTGGGATTAAGGGAATTCATTTATATACTATGAATAATCCTTATATAGCTAAAAGTATAACTAATAATATTGAATTTATAGTAAGCTCCATAAATAGAAAAAAGGTGATTTAATAATCAATGAGTAGTTACAGCATCATTAAAGAGAACTGAAAGTCTGTAAATTTCATTTAATATAAAGATATAAAGAGGTTGTGATAATTCATGGATAGAATTGAAAGAAATAAGACTGAAATTTTAAGATATTTAGGATATAAGAATCAAGAAATAGACAGTGTTACTAATATGATAATCGAAGAATCTATAGATGAAATAAATTATTTAAAGAAAGAGAAATATATTTATAGATTTTTTTGTATTTCAAAGAGGAAGGGTAAGCTATTGTTAGATAATAGCAGTCTAAAACTAATAGGAAATGATATTAAGAAACATTTAAACAAATCAGAGTCTTGTGTACTAATGGCTGCAACTTTAGGTCATGATGTGGATACTAAAATAAGGTACTATGAAAAAACTAATATGACAAAGGCATTGATATTGGATGCTTGTGCTACTGCTGCTATTGAAGAAATATGTAATAGATTATGTAAAGATATAAGTGATATTATAGCCCAAGATAATAAAAAATTAACTTCTAGATATAGTCCTGGCTATGGAGACTTTCCATTGAATATCCAAAGTGATTTTTTGGAAGTATTGGGAGCAAAAAAATTCATGGGACTTATGGCTTCATCTGAAAGTATATTAATACCTAGAAAATCAGTTACAGCAATAGCAGGAATCATAGACATAGATAGTAAGGCAGAAGAAATTACCTGTTTAAACTGTAATAAATATGCTACATGTAATTTTAGTAAGGGAGATGCTAGATGTGGGACTTAGAGATTTTTTAAATGAAGGAATTATAATATTTGATGGAGCTATGGGTACTATGCTTCAAAGCAGAGGACTAAAGATAGGTGAATTACCAGAAAAATTAAATATTGAATCACCTGAAATAATAGTTGAAATCCATAAGAAATATATAGAAGCAGGCTCAAAGATTATAACTACTAATACATTTGGTGCCAATGAACTTAAACTTAAAAATAGTGGTTATACTGTTGAAGAAATAATTCATAGGGCAGTTAAAAATGCAAAAGAAGCTATTGACGGAAAAGATGTATATATAGCTTTAGATATAGGACCTATTGGAGAGTTATTAGAGCCTATGGGAACATTGGGATTTGAAGATGCTTATAATATCTTTAAAGATCAAGTGATTCAGGGGGTAAAAAACGGAGTAGATCTAATACTGATAGAAACTATGACAGATTTATATGAAGCAAAGGCAGCTATATTAGCAGCTAAGGAAAATTCAGATTTACCAGTATTTTGTACTATGAGTTTTGAAAAAGATAAAAGAACTTTTACAGGTTGCAATATTATATCTATGGTCATGGTACTGCAAGGATTAGGAGTAGATGCATTGGGAGTTAATTGCTCGTTAGGTCCTAAAGAAATAGAACCTATAGTAGATGAAATATTAAAGATTTCTAAGGTACCAGTTATGGTTCAAGCAAATGCAGGACTGCCATCTATAGTTGATGGAAATACAGTTTATAATATCTCTCCAGAAGAATTTGCTCTATATGTAAGGAGATTTGGAGAAAAGGGTGTAAAGGTTATAGGTGGATGTTGTGGAACGACGGATAAACATATAGAGACTTTGGTTAGTTCTTTAAATAATATAGTAGCACAAGACAGAGAATATTATCCTATAAATGGTATATGTACTCCTACAAATGCAGTAGTTATTGATGGAGTAAAGGTAATCGGTGAAAGGATAAACCCTACAGGAAAAAAACTTTTCAAAGAAGCCTTAATTAAAGGAGATATAGATTATATATTAAGAGAAGCCATAGCTCAAGTTGAAGCAGGAGCAGATATCTTAGATGTAAATGTAGGGTTGCCAGAGATAAATGAAGAAGAAACTATGGTTAGAGTTATTAAAGAAATACAATCTATTCTAGATGTTCCTCTCCAAATTGATTCTACTAATCCTAGAGTTATTGAAAGGGGACTAAGGGTTTATAATGGTAAAGCTATAGTTAATTCAGTAAACGGAGAAGATGAAAGTCTAGATAATATTCTGCCTATAGTAAAGAAATATGGTGCTTCTGTGGTAGGTCTTACATTAGATGAAAGAGGAATACCATCGACGGCTTTAGAGAGGTTTAAGATTGCAGAAAAAATTGTGAAAAGAGCAGAGGAGTATAAGATAGATAAAGAAGATATCTATATAGACTGTCTAACATTAACTGCTGCAGCACAGCAAGAAGGTGTAAAGGAAACATTAAAGGCTATTGAATTAGTAAAGGAGAAATTAAAAGTAAAGACTGTACTTGGGGTATCTAATGTGTCGTTTGGACTGCCAAATAGAGAATTACTAAATAGAACATTCTTGGCATCAAGTATATATGCAGGTTTGGATTTACCGATAATAAATCCAATGAATAAGCAAATGATGGATACAATAATATCATCTAGAGTATTATGGAATGATGACAAAGGAGCTAAAGAATATATTAACTCCTACGAAAACATAAAGAATAGGAGTGATTTCAAAGAGATTTATAAAACCAGTGAAGAAGATTTGTTTAATATAATATTGAAGGGAATTAGAGAAGAAGCTAAAGGTGTAACTGGAAATCTACTATTATATAGGGAACCCCTAGATATAGTCAATGAATATATAGTGCCTGCACTGGATTTGATGGGGGACAAATATGAAAAGGGGGAGATATTTCTTCCTCAGTTAATACGATCAGCTGAAACTGTAAAGAACTCCTTTGAAATCATAAAGGAACATCTAAAAGAGGAATCAGAAACTTCAATCTCTAGAGGTAAGATAATACTAGCCACTGTAAAAGGGGATATCCATGATATAGGTAAAAACATAGTGAAGGTCCTATTAGAGAATTATAACTACGAAATTATAGATTTAGGAAAGGATGTACCCAAGGAAAAGATAATAGAAGAAGCAATTAAAAATGATGTTAAGCTCATAGGACTTAGCGCTTTAATGACTACAACAGTAAAGAATATGGAGGATACAATAAAGACTTTAAAAAAAGAAAATTCCAATTTTGTAGTTATGGTTGGAGGGGCAGTTTTAAATGAGGATTATGCTAATATGATAAAGGCAGATTTCTATGCTAAAGATGCAAGGGATGCTGTAACCATAGCAAGGAAGGTATTAGGGTAGAATAAAATAAACTGAGTGAGAAATGAGTGCTCAGTTTATTTCAAAAAAGCAATGACTATGGAAAACAATAAAACTAATAAGAACAATATATAACACATACGAATAAATACCTTCTAGCAATAGATAGTCTGTAAATTAACTAGAAAAATATTAATTGCTTATCTATGTTTTTTTGTTTTTTAGTGAGCTTATAAAAAAGATAATCATTTTAACAAGCTTTTCCCCAATAAAATTTGAAACTTTCATCCAAAAATTTATTAACACTATGAAAATAATAAGCATAACTAATATCCCCCAAATAAACTCAATATAATCCATAATATCCTCCTCAATATTTTATATGTTTCTTCATATTCTACAGGTTATTTCCAAGTTTGTTTTTTGCCTATCAGACGTAGGTGATTCTTGGGAATCTAATAATTTTTCTGAACTGCTGGCTCACTTAATTTTGTGTCCATAACTATATACTAACACAAGTTATATTTTGGGTGTATTATAAAATTCATACGGAAAGATTTTCTAGGTTCAATAGGCTAGGAATTGGAAAATTTATCGATATAAATAGCTCATCTATATAAGGGTTAGAGATAGTATGATTTTTAGTCATTGAATTTTGAATAAAATAGAATTTTAAGATAGAATTATGTAGTTAATAAATAAGTGTGGTAGGATAATAGGGACATATTAGTGTCCCTATTTTAAATTCATTTGACAATACATAAATAAAAAAATATCATATAGTTAATATACTAAGGTGGGGTGAAAAAATTGATTACAAAGGTATATGAGGATATATATATGATAGAAGTGGTACTACCTAACAATCCTTTAAAGGCATTAAATTCCTATGTAATAAAAGGTAACGATAAATCTCTGATAATAGATACTGGATTTAATAGAGAGGAATGTATTGATGCTCTTTTCAATGGGTTAGAAGAACTGAATATAGATATAAAAGATACAGAACTGTTTATAACCCATCTACATGCAGATCATTCAGGAATGGCCTCCATATTTAAAGAAGCAGGAGTAAAAATCTATGCAGGTGAAATAGATGGAAGATTAATTAATGAAATGACAGGAATTGATTATTGGGAAAGGTTTGAAGAATTTAAGATTTTATTTGATTTAGAAAGAGATAAGGTGACCTTTTCTGAACATCCAGGATATAAATATTGTTTAAAAGAGCCTGTGGAATTTACCTACTTGAAAGAAGGAAAAGGCATACAGGTAGGAATATATTTTTTTGAAGTAATCGATATTCCAGGACATACTCCAGGACATATTGGACTGTATGAAAGAAATCATAAGCTATTTTTCTGTGGTGATCATATATTAGATAAGATTACACCTAATATAGGGTTTTGGGGATTTGAAGAGAATATATTAGCAACATATTTTAATAGTTTAGCAAAAGTATATTCCTATGATATAGATTATTTATTTTCTGCCCATAGAAATATAATCAGAGATCATACTAGACGAATAAATGAATTAATATTCCATCATAAAGAAAGACTTGGTGAAATTGTTCATATATTAAAGGATGGAGAATTATCTGTAAGAGATGTAGCTGCACAGATGCATTGGAGTATTAGAGCTAGGGGTTGGGAGGATTTTCCTATTCCACAGAAATGGTTTGCGGCAGGTGAAGCTATGTCACATCTAGAACATTTATATTGTACAGGCAAGCTAAATAAAGAATTAAGAGAAGGAAAGCTGTTTTTTAAGTTAAAATAGATTTCTTTGGGTATTAATAGTAAGATAAATATTATATGGGAGATGATGATATGCTTAATTTTAACTATAATATTCCTACTAAAATTTTCTTTGGTGAAGGGAAAATAGAAGTTCTAGGAAAACAGATAAAGAAATATGGCTCTAGGGTGCTTTTAGCTTATGGTGGAGGAAGTATTAAAAAGATTGGACTATATGACAAGGTGGTTGAGATTTTAAGAGAGAATAATATACCCTATTATGAGCTTTCTGGAATAGAGCCAAATCCAAGAGTAGAATCTGTAGCTGAAGGCGTAAGGATATGTAGAGATAATAATATTGATTTTATCTTAGCTGTAGGTGGAGGAAGTACTATAGATTGCTGTAAGGTTATAGCTGCTGCATATTATTATGATGGTAATCCGTGGGATTTAGTAATTCGTAAAGCAAAGATCGAAAAAGTATTACCTATTGGAACTATACTTACATTAGCAGCTACTGGCTCAGAAATGGATGCTGGTGCTGTTATAAGTAATATGGAAACTAATCAAAAATATGGAATTGGTCACTCTGGAATGTTTCCTAAGTTTTCAATTTTAGATCCAACATATACCTATACTGTATCAAAATATCAGACAGCATCTGGTGTAGCTGACATTATGAGCCATACTTTTGAAGAATATTTTAGCAATGAAAAAGGAGCATATTTACAGGATAGATTGGCAGAATCGATTCTGAAGACTTGTATGAGATATGGTAGAATTGCTATAGATGAGCCAGAAAACTATGAGGCAAGAGCAAACCTTATGTGGGCCTCTTCATTAGCTATAAATGGATTATTAGGATATGGAAAAGACTCTGCTTGGGCAGTTCATCCATTAGAACACGAACTATCTGCATACTATGATATTACACATGGTATAGGATTAGCAATACTAACACCTCATTGGATGGAACATGTATTAGATGAAAATACTATATGGAAATTTGTAGAGTATGGTGTAAATGTATGGAATATAGATTCAAGTCTTGATGATATGGAAATAGCTAAGATGTCTATTGAAAAGACTAGTGAGTTTTTCAAATCCTTGGATATTCCAATGACCCTTAGAGAAGTAGGCATAGGTGAAGACAAACTTGAGATCATGGCTAGAGATGTAATAGACTACGTTGGAGGAACTGTAGGTAATTTCAAAGCCTTAAACTATGAAGATGTGTTGAGTATCTATAAGAAAGCACTGTAAAAGTAAAAAGGTTATTACTTCTACTTAGTAGTTGTTTAAGTAGAAACTAAGATTTTGGTTTTAATTGTGAATTGTGAATTATCAATTGTGCACTGTATAAAGGGGGGGAGAATGTGATTTTAAACATAGATTTGAATCCTAATTTGGATAGAAATTATATATTAGACAAGGTATATCTGGGTAAGAACAATAACACTAAATTCTCTAGTTGTAGCCCTAGTGGAAAAGCTTTCATCTCTTCAATTTTATTAGATGCCTTTAATGAAGATTCTTTCATTACTGGATTTCTTGGTGGTATAAATGGAGAATATTTTCATAAAAGATTAACAGAGATGAAGATGGCACATGAATTTATACCTATAAAAGAAGAAACTAGAACAATAATTAGATTAAAAGATAATGAGAATGATACAACTATATTAGAAGAAGGACCTAGGATTACTCGAGAGGAAATAGTGAGTTTTTATGAGCTATATTCTCGGCTAGTTGAAAGAACTAATATTATCTGTGGATTAGGCTCTCTTCTTCCCCAAGGTGTGCCAAAGGATATTTACTTTGATTTAATAACCTTAGCTAATAAAAGGGGGAAAAAATTTATCCTAGATATAGGAGAAGATGGATTATCCTATGGAATTGATGCTACTCCTTATATGGTAATACTTAATCAAAGAGAACTTGAAGATATTCTTAAAGTAAGTTTACATTTCGAAAATGAAATAATTAAATCTGGTAGATATATCCTTGACAGAGGTGTGGAGTTTATAGTTATAGATTTACAAAATAGAGGAAGTCTAGTACTTGGACAAGATAGAGGTTATAGGGTGGAGATTCCTTATCTAGGTAATACAATAGCTAATATAGACTATAATGGTATGTCAGCGGGGTTTGCCTTAGGTATCAATAGAAATTATGATATTGAAATGACCATAAGATTAGGACAAGCATTTAATATTGTATCTAATTTAGAGTCAGATATAATGAAGATCGAAGCAAGTGATATTAAAAGACTTATGAGTCAAATAGAAATTTATCCTATTAATTATTAAGCAGAGGAGTGGTGTAATGGCTAGATATGCATTAAACAGAGATAACACAGCATTACTTATTATTGATATTCAAGAGAAATTAGCCTCTATAATGAAATATAAGGAACAAATAATCGATAATACAAAGATATTGATTACTGCGGCTAAAGAAATGAACATGCCTATTATCGTTACAGAACAATATCCAAAGGGAATAGGTCCTACAATAGCTGATATAAAGGAAGCTGTAGATAATAAGGAGGCATTTGAAAAAACTAATTTTTCTGCATATATAGGTAAAATTAAAGAAGCATTGGATGCTACTGGTAGGAAAAAAGTAATTATAACAGGGATGGAAACCCATATATGTGTTTTCCAAACGGCTAGGGATTTAATAGAGAATGGATATGAGGTATTTATTGCAAGAGATGCTGTATGTTCAAGAACCAAAGAAAACTTTTTAAATGGATTAGAACTGATGAAAGATGTTGGAGCAGTTATATCAAATACTGAAGCAATTGTATTTGATCTTCTTAAAATTGCTGGTACTCCAGAATTTAAAGTATTATCTAAATTAATTAAATAAGAATAAAGAATACTCCTCTTCTAAAGCCATATATATTTAGTATAACGCTTTAGGAGAGGAGTTTCTTGTGAAAATTAATATTGAGGGAATTAAATTATTAGAAAAAATATTTGAAGATAATTACCTGAACTATGATACTTTAATAAAGTTTACAAAATCAAAGGGTACAAAGGGATTTATAGATCATGAAAAGAGCTTCAATAGAGATATAAGTAAATCAAAGATAATAGCAGAATTAATAAAATTAGAAGAAGGCAATGAATATAAGGATATATATGATTTTTATATATTAAGAGAAAATGTATCTAGATTAAAGAAAGCATTACTATATATAGATAAGAATGGAGAGATGATTATAAATGAATCATTATCTAAGGTATATAATTTTATTCCTAAAAATATAAAGATCCAACCTAATATTTATCTTTATGCAGGAGGTATAGATGGAGGTTTTACAGTATATAGAAAAGATATATTTATTAATTATATAAAGTATTTTAATAACCTAGAGGAATTTACTAAGGTGATTAGTCATGAATTATTTCATTGTAGATTAGTTTCTTTAAATAATAAATTTAAAAATTTATTTATTGATAATATTAATAATAGATATACTTATG
>NZ_CABSQO010000030.1:0-50571 GCF_902479755.1 uncultured Tissierella sp.
TAGTTATATTAAACTATCTATTCACTATTAATTATACTATATTTAAATTAATGATCTCATTATCATTATTCTTTTTTATAATTAGGGGCTTATCTCCCGATCTTAATACAGGCTCTGCAAGAGTTATTTCTTCTTTTCTCCATTTTTTTATAACTTGATTAGCAAAGTTCATTATCTCCATTGTAGAACGATAACACTTTTTTAAGCTTAGTAATTCCTTATCAGAACCTGTAAATACATTATCCATTAACTCTTTCCAATTTCCTATACCTTTATATGAATGTATTCCTTGTGAAATGTCACCCACTATTGTAAAAGAATCATTACTACTAAGCTGCCTTAATATATACATTTGAAGCTCACTATAGTCCTGTGCCTCATCCACTATTATGTGATTATACTTTCCTTTTAAAGATAGTCCTTCAAGCTTTAAATGAAGATATAACAGCGCAGCTAAATCCTCTCTCTCCAGCATTTCATTATCAAATATTTTCTTAGAATAGTCACTTATAAATGTAATATTTCCTTTATCGAGCTCTCCATTACTATATTTCTCCAATTTCTCACAATCTGATATTAGACCTTTATATAGTGTTAGGATATCGAGGTCTTCCCATTGATCAAAATATCGTTTTATGGCTTTATACATGGAATCCTCCAGATTTTTATTAATCATATCCCTCTTGTCATATACCCGTATAATCTTATCTCTAATAGTCTCTATATCTTCTACAGAATCCTTCAGCTCTTTTATTTTCTTATCACATTTTCTGGTAACTTTCTCCTGAATAGTCTTAACTCTATCTGAAATATTTGATTCGATATATTTTTGTATTCTCTTTGAACGTGGTACAATAGGAAGGTATTTATAATCTTCTTCATACATTTTTAGAACTTCATCATATGAATATATAATAATGTCATTGATTTTAAGGTCAATTTTAGGGACTAAACTCGAAGATAAATCAATAACATATTTATCGATTATATTTTTTAATATCATAGAGCCTTTAAAAAACGAACTTAACTGTAAATTTTTTCTGTATTCTGCTGATAGATTCTGATAATCTAGCAGCTTATAAAACTTAGTTTCAATATCTGCCAACTTATACTCTGTATCTAATAAAGACATTACAATATCTTCAAATGTAGATTGCTTTATTTCTTCAACTCCCAAATCTGGTAATACATCGGAAATATAGTTTAGAAAAAGATTGTTGGGTACTATAATAAGCAACTTTTCAGCATCGAATATCTCCTGATAGGTATACATAAGATATGCTATCCTATGTAAAACAATCGTAGTCTTTCCACTTCCTGCTACTCCTTGGACTATCAGAACCTTTCCTTTATCTGCCCTTATGATGTCATTTTGTTCACTTTGTATGGTATTGACAATATCCTTAAGTCTATTATCCTTCTTTTCCCATAATGCTGTTTGAAGATACTCATCCATAGGAGTAAGTCCTTTATCAAAAATATTAATTAGTTCCTTTTTCTGTATTTCATATTGCCTTTTAAGCTCCAAATCTCCTATTATTAATCCTCCAGGTGCTTTATACATTACCTCTCCTATTTCACCACTATAGTATAAACTTGCCATAGGAGCTCTCCAGTCAATAATAAGCATTTTATTATCATCTTTCTTGGTTAAACTTGTTTTTCCTACATAAAAGGTTTCGTATCCACTTTTCCCAAGTTCTTTGAAGTCGATCCTTCCAAAGTACGGTTTATCTTCAGCTCTTCTAAGCTGATTAAGCTTTCTCTTATTCGCTTCATGAATTGTAGCTTTTACAATAACATCATCGCTATAATTACCACCTACAGCTCTCTTAAGTTTTAACAATTCTTCATCCATTTTTTCTACTTCATCTGCAAGATAATCTATCTCGCTGTCTATACATTTGCAAGTATCCTTTAGATATCTATCTTCCGCATTAAATGCTGGATGTTTTTGAGCCTGCATAAGACTTACACCTCCAATATAAAAGTATAAATAAAAAAACGTTTAAGCGGTGAAATGACAGTACATTAATTCTATATAATATACAGAAAAAAATAAAGTCCATGATACTAATAAATACATGGCCCTATTATATGAGAAGAGTATTATATCATATAATCTCTATAATTCGTAATATTTCAAATTATTTCTTGCATCTTTGGTGTTTGTAGGCTATAATATAATGAAGAAAGAAAAAAGGTCATTTTCTCTAGAGAAATGACCTTTTTTCCATATTATGTAAACCAATCTATGTTTTTAACTTTCACTTTTTGCTAATAACTTTATTCTTTGGAATTTTAACTGAAATACTTTTTAAATTATTTCCTTTTACTTCTCTTATAATAGTAATATCACGCATCATAAAGCTCCTTCTATTATTCCCATTTGAAGAATCGAAGAGCCACACCAGTACATATTATTGAAAGAGCAATCATGACAATAATAGGCATTGTTACGCTTTCTATCGTCAAACCAAGTGAAACCGCTTTTATAAGTTTTATTCCTTGCGTTAGAGGTAAAATATCTGCAATTTTTTGAAGTGCCATTGGCATAACTTCATAAGGCAAAGTTGCTCCTGAAAAAATTAACATAGGAAAATATAATACACTTGCAATAATGCTTGCTATCTTTATATTTGGAGCAATACCACCTACCATCATACCTATACTAAACATGGATATCATTACCAAAAAGTAAGAACCTATAAACTGAGACCATGAACCATTAAATCGAAAACCAAAGAAAATTGCTGCTGCAACATAAACAAGTATAAGTGAAGCAATAGAGTAAAGTACATAAATTACCACTTGTACTGCTAAAATCATAGCGGGATTTATAGGCGTTACCTTAAATCTCTTTAAAATCTTCTTATGGCGATAGTCAGACACAACTAAGGGTAAACCCATCACACCTCCTGCACATATTGCAATCGTAGCAACAGCTCCAAAAGATTGTTCTAAAAATGTGTATCCTGCACCATCAAAAGCCGGCTTATTTCCGTATATAATACCTAAAATAATTGTTACCACTATAGGCATACAAATTGCAAAAATAAACATATCCATTCCTCGTAGGGATAATTTCAACTCAGTTTTTAACATTGTTTTAAATATTTTCATTATTACATTCCTCCTCATCTGTATACCATAGATAAACTTCTTCAAATTTTTCAAATGGACTCTTTGAAATCGCTTCTTGTACAGTTCCATAAAAAATGCTGGTTCCTTTTTTAAGAATACAAATTTTATCACACAATACTTCTATCTCATCCATAAAATGGGAGGTTAAAAAGATAGTAAGCCCTCTCTTTTTCAAATCTGAAAGGCATTTCCATACCTCCCTTCTTGCTCTGGCATCTAATCCTGTTGTTAATTCATCTAGGAAAACAACGTCCGGATTAGGAATTAAAGCAAGTATAATAAATAAGCGTTGTTTTTGTCCTCCTGAAAGCTCATTTACTTGGCTTTTGAACTTATCAGAAAGTCCAAATTGTTTTAGCAATGCTACATAATCTGATGGATGCTTATAAAGAGCTTGTGTAACCTCACAAAGTTCTGCTACCGTTATTTTGTCTTGATAATTTGATTCTTGAAATTGGACTCCAACTCGTTCAAATAATTCCTTTCTCTCTGTTTGCGGATTCATTCCTAAAATTGAGATCGACCCATTGCTAAACTTTTTTGTCCCTAAAACACATTCAATTGTAGTACTTTTCCCAGCTCCATTTGCACCAAGCAATCCAAATACTTCTCCCCGCTCAACTGATATGCTAAGGTTATTTACAGCCTGTGTATTTCCGTATGATTTGCACAAAGCATCGATTCTAATTGTTTCCATATTTATAAACCTCCTTTTTCTTAGTATATAAAAAGAATAACACCAGAAATAAGTCTGGTGTTAAACTGTAACCTTCATATTAATTTATTCTTGAATAACTTTTAATCAACTTCAAATATAATTTGCATCAATATTAACCAATAGATTAAGTTATATGGATATACTTTTCCAACTTACACTAAATTCTATTATTAATATCATTGTTCTAGATAGCATTTTGATAAGATAAAAATTTATAAACAGCTATTGGTTTATAGACATTTGGATTATAATTATTTGGACTTTTTAATGTATATACCAAAGCATATGCCTGCTCAGTTGATAGGTCACTAGGCTCTACTCCGTAATAATAATTAGCTGCTTCTTTAATCCCATAGCATCCCTCACCAAAATAGACAATATTACAGTATAATTCCAGTATCTCATCTTTTGTTAACATCTTTTCAAGGTCAATTGCTACAAAAGTCTCTGCAATCTTGCGTTCGTATTTTTTTTCAAAAGAAAAATATAAATTTTTCGCAAGTTGTTGAGTTATTGTGCTTCCTCCTTGCACTAAGGAGTGAGCCTTTATATTATTATACATAGCTCTCCCTATTGCGAGAAAATCAATACCGAAGTGACGATAAAATCGCTTATCCTCCGACTTTAAAACAAGCTGTAAATACTCATCTGAGATTTTATCAAGTTTTATATAATTTTCATCATCCCTAACTTGATTAATTGCATTTTCAAGACTTATATCATTTATAACAGATTGATACATTTTATATCCAGTAATAATAGTCGGAGCTGTAAATATACCTAGTACAAAAATACCAATAAGAAAAATACATGTAATGAAAGTAATTATCTTCTTTTTCATTTTTATTTGCTCCTTTCGCATTCTATCAATTAATTATAGTATATCAACCATAGATTTGCCATACATTTACCTTACAATCTCCTAACAATTTTGTAAGAATATGAAAGTGATAAATTCTTAATCTTTTTAAAGACATCTTCACCATAGAATAATATACTTCTCGCCCCATCTGGATATATATTATTCTTTGAGAGTATCCCAAACATTGCATTCTTCATTAGTAAAATATAGACTTTCTTAACACTATATATTTATACATAAAAAACCTAGGTAAGTAATAACCTACCTAGGCTCATTGCTTTATCAATGTAATTTAATTAATAAATTCTTATTTCTACAGCTAATTTAATATGCCAATACCTCATAGCCATCATCTGTCACTAGTACCATCACTTCCCATTGTGCCGATGGCTTGCCATCTACTGTATAAGCAGTCCAGCCATTCTCCCTATCCAAAAATATTTCGTCTGTACCCATATTGATCATAGGCTCTATTGTAAATATCATGCCCGGTACCATTAACATTTCAGTATTTTTCTTTGAAACATAACTTATCCAAGGATCTTCATGAAAACCTATACCGATCCCATGTCCCCCAAAGTCTTTCACAACAGAGTATCCATTTTTAATAGCGTGTTCATGAACTACTTGACCCATATCCCCAAGAAACCCCCAAGGTCTTACTTGCTTTAATCCTAAATCTATGCATTCCCGTGCTACATGAACCAGTTTTTTCTTTTTTTCATCCACATTACTAATACAGAACATCCTTGATGAATCCGAAAAGTATCCTTTATAAATCGTTGAAACATCTACATTGATAATATCCCCATCACACAATACTACATTTTTTGATGGTATTCCATGACAAACTTGTTCATTAATAGAAGTACATACGCTTTTTGTAAATCCCTGATATCCAAGTTGCGCAGGGATTCCTCCTAGTTCTTTGGTTTTTTGATAGACGAGTTTATCGATATCATCAGTGGTTATACCTTCTTTAATATATTTTTCTATGGTATCTAAAACTGCTATATTGATTTTACCACTTTCACGTATTCCTGAAATTTGATCCTGTGTCTTAATCATTTCTCTTGAAGGTACTAAATGACCTTGCAGCTTATACAATTCAATCTTATTATCAAATTCACCATGACAATTCTTATATTTTTTATGACTCCCACACCAACATAAATCATTTCTTCCTATTTTTTTAAACATTTTATCCTCCTTCTATCTACTAATTCAATCTTTTAAAGTACCAAGAAATTCTTCTTCTGGCATCAGAAATACATTCGGCTTCATATATATTTGAATAGCAGTTAATCGCTTCCTATATCGAGAAGGAGTACATCCAAAAGCGTCAACAAAAGCTCTTGTAAAGGCTTCTTGAGAAGAAAAACCATATTTTAATGCTATGTCTAAAAACCTAGACTCCGTATCTCTGATTTCTATTGCAGCAAGACTCAATTTTCGTTTAGATACATATTGCTTAAATGTAATTCCAACATTTTCATGAAATTTTGCTGAACAATAAAATGGGGAGTACCCAACATAATTGGACATTTCAACCAGAGTTGGATTTTCTGTTATATTATCTTCAATCCAATCAACCATAATTTCTATCGTTTTTAAAGACAATTATTATCCCTCCTTCCCTCATAGTATTATTATATCATCCATTACTAATAAAAACTTGATATGACTTGCAATACTAATAAGATTAATATGATATTAATGTTCTTGGAGTAAAAAAACACCTGATGCTAAATCAGGTGACAATATTTGAATTAGTATTTGTTATCTTTATTTTTATGCTTTAATAATTTCTATCCGATTTCTGCCATTCTTCTTCGCCATATACAAAGCATCATCACTTAATTTATATAGTGTCTCTATAGAAGTGTTTTCATCTGGGATGGTTGTTACTATCCCTATACTTATAGTGTATTTTATGATACTGTTTACGCTGATATTAACAGAAGTATCTTCCGTACTCTTTCTCAATCTTTCTGCAGCCTCCAAAGCTTCTTTTTCATTAGTTCCTGGAAGCAATATAGTAAACTCTTCACCGCCAAATCTTCCGAACAAGTCATAATTTCGTAATTGCCCTTCTATAATAGCTGCAAAATCTTTAAGTACCATGTCTCCTGCAAAATGACCATGAACATCATTAATCCTTTTAAAATTATCCAAATCAATAAGAAGAAATGATACAGGCTCCTTTCTTCTTGAAAATAGTGAAATGCTCTCTTTTGCATGTAATAGAAATGTTCCACGATTAAAGATATTTGTAAGTTCATCATAAGTAGCTGCCTTTATTAAATCAAAATCAGATTTTTCTTTTGCGAGAAGAATAAAGCCAACATTCCCCATTAGCATTATTAGATATAAACAAATAAAAAACAAGACATTGTATAAGTTATGAGACATCAAATTCATCAATTCACCTAATTTTATTCCTATATAAGCTCTAAAAATAAGCAAAACTATTTCTACAGCATAAATAACAGCAATAACTCGCTGTAATACTGAAGAGTTTTTATCTGTTAATAATACATATATTGGAAAGAACCATAATATAGATACGATTATAGATATGGCAGAAACTCTTGCACTCTCAATATTATAAAATAGAGCTACAAGATTAAAGATACAAATAGAAACTATAGTAGAAATCCCATAGAATTTTTTTACTATACTAGTGTAACAATTTTTAATAATTAGAAAAGCGATTATTTGTAAAGTTGTCCCAATAATTAGAAATGAATTACCTATTGATATAGAAATAAAGTTATTTATTATATTTCTTAGACCAATCAGAATCCATGCAACTGTTTCAAATAGCCGAGAAAATAGAAATGTATATGTAGTTATATCTTTTTTGCGTTGTATCATATAAGCAATACCTAATATTCCAGAAAAAAGATGACCTAAAATAAGGACTATTATAATGGTTTCTATGTCAATATTTAGATTCATTTATTACTCACACCATTCAACTTGATTTTGAAATGTCACGTGAAAAAGACTTTATCAATAAATCATTCCATTTTTGCATTTGATTTCGTGGCATTTTATCACTATAAATACCCAATTCCAATTGATATAATCGTATTTTCATTTGAACATAACAAATATCCCTTCTATTATCATAGTCTGGATATAAATTTATTATCCCTCGCCTTAAACCCTTCTGTATTTTAAATCTGTTTTACAGCTCTGGCAGAGTTTTTAAAAAATCATAGGTCTTTTGAAAATCAATTTTGTTTAGTTTCAATTTTGCCGAAAAGCAATGCATCATAATATTTATCTTCTATAAAATAATGGTCTTTTAATCGTCCTTCTAATTCATATCCATTCTTTTCAAGTATGCGAGCAGAGCCAATATTTACATCCACTACACTTGCATGAATCTTATGAAGATTAAGTGCTTCAAATGCGAAATCACTTATTAAAGCAACGCTCTCTGTGCCATAACCTTTACCCCAGTATTCTTTATGAAAGACATAACCAATTTCAGCATGATTTGCGTTTTGATCAAAATTGAAAATCATGGCAGTTCCTATAATTTCCTGAGTTGATTTTAGAACAATGGAAGCATATAGATGAGTACCTGCTGACTCACGTTTTAACATTATTTCAATATGTTCATGAGTTTCATCCAAAGTATTCATTAAGTTCCAGCCGATAAAGCGTGAAACCTCCTCATCTGACGCATAACTATGTATCTCTTTAACATCATTTATACTTAATGACTTGAAGCAGACATTTCTACCTTCCAATGAATGAAATAAACTTGTGCTCATCTTTTTCTCCCCTTCAACTATATAATATATTCCTTTATGATTGATTACTATATTTCATTAAATAATATAATCCTTCACTCCCCATTTCTTCCCTCTCAATTTTCCAATTGTGGGATTTATAATAATTTAAAGCATTAATATTTGATTTTACGCATTTTAAGGTTAATGGTAATCCTACCATTTTTATGGCCTCATTAACAAGAACTGTCCCAATACCTTTACCTTGAAAGTCTTCTAATATAAATAGATTATGAATAAATTTATCTGGTACCCAAATTGATATAAATCCAGCAATTTTATTTCCTATTGATGCAACTAATATTAATTCATCCTTTGTACTTTCATCAAAATCAGATAATTTTAATGTTTCTGGTTCTATCCAATGAAAAGTATTTCGACGAACAGTAAAGAATATCTCTCGTAATTCTTCATAATTTGATTCTTTAGCTTCTAAAACTAAAATATTATCTTTCATCATAACACCTCAATATTTTCAATAAATTGTGTACCTTAACATCACTGGCTATTATTATAATATAACATAAACAAGTGGGATGACAATAGAGAATCGTTATAATTAAATATTACATCATATATAACAATTTTTTATTATTTTTCAATTTATATTTGCTCTTTCCTTTTTAGTTCATATTTGTATAATGAGGTATATTTTTTTGTTAATAATACCCTTGATTCCTTAATCTACTATTTTAGATATCTCATCTTTGTTTCAATATTTCTATTGCCTCCTCTAATACGGTATCTTTGCCCTCTTTAATATCCTCTTCGCTAATAAGCACTTCTTCATCTGGTTTAAAGCCGATTTTTTCGTACATGTTACCATCTGCTGCAATATATTGTTCGGCACTAAGGGTAACAATCCATTCATTTGGTAAAATATTTATCAACATATCTGAATGAGTTCCATTAGTTCTTTCACCTATCACTGTAACATGTTCTATCTCACCAAATGCCATTCTAGCAATTTCTCCAGCACCTGCAGTTACCTGACTTGTCATAACTACAATTTTATTTGTTCTAATTCGACTTACATCAGGTTCAATATAGATAGGAGGCGCCTCAAAAAATTCATAATAACTTCCGCTTCTTACACGCTTCGAAAATACTAATTTTTTCTCGTTGGTAAATCGACTGGCAGTAGCTAAAGCGAACGCATCTGATCCTTTCCTATTAAAACGTAAATCAATAATCATCCCACTATTTCCCTCAAACTCTTCCACTACTTCATCAAGAGCCCTGTCAATTTCCTTCTTGTCAAACAAATCAAAAGAATTCAGCAAAATATAACCAAAACCTTTTTCCATCTTCCCATATTGAATCCGACCATTTAGTTTACTTTTTAGTCCTCCTATAATATATCCGCGTATGTTTTTCTGCATTTCCTCATGATTATCTAAATATAGTTTTTGCCGTTGGTTATCCTCCACTTTTGAGCTTATACTACTAATACCAGTAATAACCTGAATGTGTCTATCATCTAGCTTCAGGATCATTTCTTTAAATATTTGCCACAATTCGTCTTGGGAAGTATTTTGTGTTACTTTAGACTTATATTCGTCATATATCTGTTTCCAATCAAAATTCATCAATCCAAACAGACTATAATTCTCGTCAAAAATCTGCCAGAATACTTCAAAATTTTGAACTGGATTCTTTGTAAAAGAATTATTCTTAACTCTCGGTAGTTCTTCTATTTTTGAAAAATGTTTTACATACCCCATATCGTCTTTTAGAGCGCCATTCTGAAATTTGCCAAAAGGCATGCTCTTCCATAGTATAATGTTAAGCAATGGATTTCCATGAAGTTTATCAGCATAAATTGTGCCATCCTTTTCCATTCGTCCGTATGCAAAAGGCAACAAACTATCCTTAGTATGGTTATAAATAATAACATGCTCACGATCAGTTTCTATTATATAGTCATAAACTTCAGATTTCCAAATTTCACGCTTAGAAACATTGATGTTGGGGCGAGTACCTTTATTTATCTGCTGAAAAATAAATACTCCTGCAATACAAAGAGAAATCATTGACATTACAACAATTCCTATTCTTCTTTTCATACTCCCTCTCCTTTTTCTAATACTTCAATATACTCCTACCAAAACATTATAGCCACTAATAAATGCTTTATATATAATATTTTCATCTATATACTTATTCTTGTATCTTATTTCTCCTTCTACCTCATCCTACTATTTTAACCTATTCTTTTTTTATTAACACAATACCATAAACAAAAGTAATATCATGAGGCTTGTATACAATCAATACAAGCCTCATGATATAAACTCTTTTTTCTTAGATGGTATAATAAGAATCATTAGTCTGTTAAGTTCATTACTTATCCCTTCTAAAGTAATTATTCCACCGTATTTCTCTATTAATATTTATACATTATTATCTCCTATATATTTAGTTTCTCTCTCATAACAAATTTTTATCTATACTGAATAATTCTCCTTCAAGGTATTTTAAGGTTTTTATCCTTTCTTCATTTTCCTGCTTATCGTATAAAAGTTGCTCAATGAACTCCCAGATATCCTCTAGGTTGCGTCTCATCTTATAAAATTGCATTATATCTGTATGAATTACAATATCGATATTTTTTCTATAACTTCTAATAAATTCCTCATAATAAGGTTCCTCTGATAAAAGTGCTAGATCTGCTTCAGGAGGGGCCAACTTTAGTCCCTCCCAATCTATGAGGATCAATCCCTGGCTGGTTTGTATGAGATTCCATGGATGAATATCCGTATGACATAATACCATATTAGGTTTACTGAACTGTAAGACTTTAGATAAACTTCGAACTTTTTCTATCATTTTCAATACTGATTGCTTATATTTTCCTATCAAAGCTTTTACATCATATGGAATATAGAAATGTGATTCGCTAAATATTTTCTGCATTTGACATAGGAATGTTAAATAATACTCCTCTCGAATTGCATTTGTTGAAACAGGTACTTCTTTACCGTACGAATGAAGCGTTGCTACTATATCTGCGAGTTGAACTGTCTGTTCAATTGTTAACCCTTTACTGCCAATGGTTTCACCGTCTATATATTCATAAAGTAAATATATTCCATATTTATCTTCACATTTTGCTTCTCCATCTTTTGTCAATATTGGTACAGGAAGTTTTCCCCTAAGTTCAGTATTTTTATTTAACCACAGGGTTATTGGGATATATGTGCCAATGAGAGCTGTAAGTTTTGGCGTAGAAGCTCTATTTTTTTCATATACTTTAAGAAAATAATTTTTGAAACCATCACTTAATTTATATGCTAATGCAGACCATCCACCAATCTGCTGTGTAATTGTTACACATTCAATTCCATATTGTTCTTTTATCAAATTAATTGTATTGTTCATTGTTCCTCCTAAAATAATTTAATATTGGTTAAGTTTATAAATATTATTAACACTACATCTTCTAAAAATCCTTTGCTGTCCTTCTATTAAAGAACAGCACAGAAATAGCACAAACCACTACAAGGCTGCCTGCTACTATTAACAAACTTTGTATCCTTACCTTATCAGCAATAGGTCCAAATAATACCATACCAATCGGTAATGCACATGAGGTTGCAATTTGCATAAAGCTGAACACCCTACCATGCATGGATGATTCTACTTTTTCCTGTATCATAACTATAATAGGCGAATTATAACAAGGTGCAGTCACTCCTATTAGCAAATTAAATACAAGATAAAGCGGAAATATTGTAGCTAATCCCATTGCAACCATAAGCAACCCATAAGCTGCACCTGCTAAAATAGTGGTATCCATCCTGTTTTTAAATCCACCCCACGCTGCAATTATGATTCCGCCAAGAGTCATACCAGCACTATATGTCATTTCACCAAGTGTTAAACGCCATACTTCTGTTCCAAATGTCCTGCTTACCATAAGGGGGGTTAAAAAAGCAGATGGACTTATTAAGAATAGTACCATAATTTGAAAAAGCAGCAATCGCTTCACAAATGGATTTTCTCTTAAGTAGACAAAGCCCATCTTGATTTCGTACAAGCTTGACTTACCTATATTATCTCTGTTATAAGTTGGCACTACAATATTAGAGGTGATACTAATACCGATAATTGCTGTTATTACGTCAATAAACAAAATAGTTTCCAGCGAGTATACAGATAAAACAGCCCCACTAAGTGCTGGTGACAAAAACATTATCAGTGACATAATAGTACTATTAATCCCATTAATTTTCATTAAATGCTCTTTTGGAACAATTTGTGGAATCAATGCATTTACAGCAGGTGTTTGTATTCCAGTACCCGTAGAGCGTACTAGAAGAACAGCAAACAAAACCCAAATATTTTTATATCCAGTTAAAAATAGTATTGCCAAAATTAAAGTAGCAACAGCTATAATACCGTCTGATAGCATTATCAATTTTTTACGGCTATATCTATCTATCCATACTCCTGCAAAAAAAGAAATAATAATTTGAGGAGCAAATCCACAGATAGTAGATATTGTAAGCATTACACCTGAAGAGGTTGATAAAGTAATATACCAAACAATCGCATACTGAACCAGAGAAGAACCCAAAAGAGAAACTGTCTGAGCGGTTAAAAAACGTATTATTTTATTTTTCCATTGATTTTGATTATTGTTTTTCATCGTAACACCCCTATGTTATTTCTATATTTATTACCCTATCTGCCCATGAACGGTAAAATGTTTCTTCATGACACACTATTAATACAGTGCCGCCAAAATCCTTTAAACTATTTTGAAGCGCCTCTTTAGCAACAAAGTCCAGATGATTTATCGGTTCATCAAGAACTAAAAAGTTGCAAGGAGATAGTATTAGCTTACATAACTTCACTTTTGCCTGTTCACCCCCACTTAATGTTGATACTGCCTGTATTGCATGATCATTGCTTATGCCGCATCGTGAAAGCTGGCGGCGTACTTCTTTGATGTTTAAAGACGGGTAATATTTAGTAATTATCTCAATGGGTGTAAGTGAAGGATTTTCCCATATAATATCCTGCTCATAATACCCAAGTCTCACAGAACTGTCAAACATAAACTCACCTGATATTTTTTCAATACATCCAGTTAAAGTTTTAAGCAAGGTAGATTTTCCGATTCCATTAAAACCTGTAATCACGATTTTTTGACCACCATTTATAATAAAACTTAGAGGTGGAAGAAGAGAATAGTAATAACCCACCTCAAGATTTTTTACTTTTAGAACTTCATGGGCTGAACTAGGACTTTCTAAGAAGCAGAAATCAGGCTTTGAAATTGTAACAGAAGGTGGAGCTATTCGTTCCATACGTTCAAGTTGTTTCCGTCTTCCCTTAGCGTTTTTACTGTTTACACCTGCGATATTTTTGCGGATAAATTCCTCAGTCTTTTTAATCTGCTGCTGTTGAGCATGGTATCTGCGAATATGTTCCTCTCTTAAGTGTTCTTTTTGTTTTAGAAAATCAGAATACTTTCCCGTATATTTTCTGATTATTCCTCCGTCAATGTCACAAATACAACTCGAAATCTTTTCAAGAAAATCATAGTCGTGTGAAACTACGGCAAAGGCATTTGGAAACACAGATAGATATTCTGAAAGCCACAGCACATGCTCCTTATCCAAAAAATTCGTAGGTTCATCAAGTAATAAAACATCTGGTTCTTCCAGCAGTAACTTCGCAAGAATTACTTTTGCTCGTTGACCCCCACTTAACTTTGAAAGCAGTCTATCCCCACCAATGGCAGATAACCCAAGTCCATTCATTACCTTTTCTATTCGTGACTCTATAAGATAGAATTCTCGAGTTTCCAAAATAGTTTGACACTCTGCTGCTTGTAATAAATCTTTTTCATTACTAGTAGAAGCATATTTTTCGTACAGCTTGTTCATTCTTTCTTCCAAAATATATAAATTTTGAAATGCTGTTTTCAAGTACTCTGCAACTGTATATTCTCCCAGAACAACTGCATGTTGGTCAAGATGCCCAAGTTTTATATTTGGTTGCCAAACAATACGCCCTCTATCGGGGATAATTTCTCCTGATAACATTCCAATTAAGGTGCTTTTTCCTGTACCATTACACCCTACAATGCCCATGTGTTCTCCCTTGAACAATACAAGTGATTCATCTTTGTATAAGATCTTGTCTCCATAAATATGAGACAAATTTTTAATTTTTAATAAGCTCATGTCTAAAACTCCTTTCTAATAAAAAAAGCAGAAGGTCTTGTGCATAAACACACAACCTTCTGCTTCCTAATAGTACCGTATTATTAACGTACACTACCGCTCAAAATTTAGTTTGAGCTCACACAAAAGGCCGCAGACAAAACATTGTCCACGGCCTAATAAACCAATCATAATTACTCGGAAAATAGGTACGAAAATAAAGCGTAACAAAATACGCTTAAAACAACCTATTTACCGATGAATGGAAAGCTTTATGCTTTCAGTTTAAGCTCGGTACAATGCTTCATCGAATTCAATTGTACAGAGCAGATTTCTCTTGTCATTTTATCTATAATAATACGATTCACCATAATGACCCCCAAATTTACTACATATAAGCTCCTCCATAATATCACATTTACTTGAGGTTGTAAATAATAAATAAAATAATCTAAAATCTTATGGCAGTCTTTTTTATAGTTTAATTAAATATCTTGGATTATTTTTATTTTTTTTGCTCGGCAACAAGCTTTTATATCACCTATAGTTTGTTTAAATAATTCCATAAATTTATCATCTGTAGCAATTATAACCTCTTCTATTTCTGTTTTCATTGATAGAGCATTTTCAGACTTATACTTTCTTGTTTCAGCAATAATTTCCTTTAATTTCTCTCCGAAAAGAATAATCTCATCATCAATAAATTCTTCAGTTTCCCAATACAATTTGTGTAAAGAAATACTATTCTCTTTCTGTCTAAAAAATTCTTGATAAATATATTCGGTGATATGTGGAACGTAAATAGCGTATAACTTCAATATATTTAGCATGCAATAATATAGGGCATATTGTGCCGATTGACGCTCTTTATGTCCATGTATTTCGGGTTGATATAAGCGTTCTTTAACAATTTCAAGATAATAATCACATAAATCCTTCCAGAAAAAATCATCAATTTCATGGCGAGCTGGTCCTATTTCATACTGGTCAAGAAGCTTTCTTGCATTAACAGTAGTTTGTTTACATGTCTCAATTATCCATCTATCTACAGGCTTTAAATCTACATCAGCATTGAGATTAATGTCCTGTAAATGAGATATTGAAAACTTAGATGCATTCCATAACTTTGTGATAAACCTTTTAGCTATACTTAATTCATCAATTGAAAAAAATGTGTCTGTTCCAAGTTTAGAATTGGCAGCCCAATATCTTATAACATCAGCAGAATGGTTTTCAATAAGCAATTTTGGTTCTAACTGAGAATTCCCCTTTGATTTACTTATTTTCTCACCTTTTTTTGCAAGAACAAAACCAGAAACCATTATATCCTTCCAAGGAATTTGGTTCGTATGATAAAGACTTTTAACTATAGTATAAAATGCCCATGTACGTATAATTTCATGAGCCTGTGTTCTTAAACTCATTGGTAAAATTCTATTTGAAATATCATTCTCCTCACCCCATTTTGCATTTATCTGCGGAGTAACTGATGAAGTAGCCCATGTATCAAATACAGAACTCTCAGGTATAAATTCATTAGCACCACAAGAGCAGGACTTATCTGGGTTCGTTTCAAGAGGATTTATAGGTAGCATCTCCTCATCTGCAATTATAACATTACCACAATTTTTACAATACCATATTGGGAAAGGAACACCAAAGTAACGCTGACGAGATATACACCAGTCCCACTTAAGATTTTCAACCCATAATACGTATCTGTTTTTCATATATTCAGGGTACCAATTAATTTCATCGGCAGCCTTTAAAAATTGATCTTTATTAGTGAGAATATCAATATACCACTGTTTTGACGGTAGAATTTCAACTTCCTTCCCACAGCGTTCGTGTACAGCAACAGTATGCGTGATATTTTTTGACTCTAAAATAAATCCATTTTCTAAAAGTAAGCCAACAATCTGTTTTCGAGCTATTAAGACTTTTAAACCTCCGATTAATGGAACACTTTCATCTATTGTGCCATCAGATAAAATAACCTTTCGGTAAGGCAGTTTATAAGTTTCATACCACTCTACATCAGTACTATCACCAAAGGTCGCACACATAACTACACCTGTTCCCTTATCCATATCAACTTTGTTATCTGTTAATATAGGGATTTTATAATCATATAAAGGGACAGTGGCATTTTTGCCAATATATTTTTTATACTTATCATCTTCTGGATTTACAAATAGACAAACGCATCCATATAGTAATTCAGGTCTGGTTGTAGCTACTAATAAACTTTCTTCACCTACCTTAAATTTGAGGTAATTAAAGGTAGTATCTTTTTCGATAGTCTCTAACTCTGCTTGGGCTATTGAAGTCTGACATTCAGTACACCATAAAACTGGCGACTCTTTCATATACGCCTTTCCATATTTTAAAAGTTTGATAAAGGATTTTTGCGATATTCGCTGAACCATAGGATTAATGGTTTCGTATTGAAGCGACCAGTCAACTGAGAACCCCAAAGATTGCCATAAATCTTTAAATTCTTTTTCGTATTTTTCAGAGACTGTAGCACACCTTTTAATAAATTCGCTTCTTGGAAGGTTTTTTGCAATAATACTTTCCTCTTTTTCAACAAGCCTTTCCGTTGGCAGACCGTTGTCATCAAAACCAAAAGGATAAAAAACATTATAGCCTTGCATGCGTTTAAAACGGGCTATCATTTCTGCCTGTGTATAGGAGAATATATGTCCAATGTGTAAACTACCACTAACAGTTGGCGGTGGAGTATCAATAGAATAGATTTCATTTTGACTTTCTTGGTTAAAATTGTAGATAGTGTTTTCTCTCCAAAAGTTTTGCATTTCCTTTTCTACTTGCTTAAATTCATAGTTTTTCTTCATGGTAATACCTCCTTAATTTTTACGAACACAAAACAAAAAATCCGCCTTAAGCTTTTTTACATTTGCTTAGGGCGAATCGTATGCGTCCGTGGTACCACCTAAATTCAGATAAAACTATCTGCACTCTGACAGTACGGGAATACATAATCCGATACTGCTTTCCTTTTAACGGTGGAAATTTCCGTTGAAGCCTACTAAGACTATATCTTTTCAGTTCACAGCTCAAAGGCTACTTCCATACTTCCTTCACGAAGATTTTCACCAACCATCTTCTCGCTCTGCTTCAGGTGAGTATGTACTCCTCCTCATCAACGCCATTTTGTTCGTGTTCGTTTATATTATGATATTTTATTATACTCAAAAAGTCAACATTTATGTTTCTATTTTTCAAAAATTTAGAATTAAACTGGTATCAATATATCCAGCAATAAATTTATAATATACTTAATGAAAATCACTTAATATAAGCTATTAATAAAATATTTTTATTTATTTTCTCGATACAATAGTACATAGCATTTCACGCGAGTTAGGGAAAAATAATGGCATACCTATTGAGTTCTATAACTACCTAAAGTATAACAAAATATCTTCAACTGATTGTTCTGGAGACTGTTCCGATGTATCTAGCCAAAAGCCGATTCTTGGAGTCGTCTCCATGAAATCTGCATATAGAGCCTCTACTGTAAATCCAGTATATCCAACCTTTCCTCTCATCTTTTCACGCTTTTTTACTGTCTCTACATTAGGACAGAGTATTATTACATGAACGGGGTAATGTTTCAACATATCCAATATCCGAGAAATCTCTTCACCATAGTAGTTGTCCTGCAAAATAACGGAAAATCCATTATCATAATAGGTTTTTGCAGCATCTGCGGCTAAACGATAACGTAGATGCAACTGTCGTATTGCCTCATCAGACGGCTGTTCTGACATCTCAGCACGTCCTGATACAATCATTGTTCGAAATACATCACCCCGCAGATGCACTCCCTTTTCCATCCTCGAGGCAAGTAGTTCCGCAACTGTTGATTTTCCAGATGCCATAACGCCAGTGATTAAGTATATCGATTTTTTCAACATAGTATACCTCCTAATTGATAAATTTTAAGCTCGTTTTCCATTACACAAATTATTTTATCCTAACGATAAATTTCTATATATAAATGTGTTATATAAATAATTTGTCAATATTACTAAATTCAACACCTTCCGATTCGTATAATATATTCATATGTCAATATCAGAGTTGAGGACATCTCCGTTCAAAAATATCCCCCGGCAAAAGTCGGTTATCACTTGTGAAAATAAAGGCATACTTCTTGCTCAATTTAGTTGATTTGTCATTTTATTCACTTCCTTATACCTTATTCTGAACTACAGTAATCAAGTTTTCGAAGGTGGCCTCTTACTAAATCTTCTGTCATACGCTTATTAAAGCATCTATTTGTATGCTGCATTGATATCTATCTGAGACAGATGCTTTAATATATCGGTAATTTCCTGTATACGGTCCCAATTTTAACTTATTTTGGGTTTATTTTCAACACTAGAATCAAACAAGTCTTCAAATTTTATTTCACCACTACAATTGATATCATTATCAACTAAAATCATATAACTTTTACGGGACTAAAGTGCCACTTAAACTTCCACTTGAAATTTTTATTTCAACGAATTTTTCTATTATATAAGAATGATTCTGAAGCAAAATAGCTAATGACCCAATTATTATAACTATTCTATAAATTATGCAAACTCTAAAAATCACCGTTTTATTCTTTACCTCTACACATGCTTATAAACCTTCTTCATTATAGTCCATTGGGATTCTCCAAGAAAGTACCCCTTTAAGCGACTTTTTGTCCTCTTTATATCCTCAAAACCAAATCGGCAATAAAGGTGTTTTGCAGGATTTCCTCCAGCAACTGCTAATGTATAGGATGTATACCCCCTATGTAATAATGCCTGTTCTCCCTGCTGAAGAAGTAATATGCCAATACCTTTTCCACGACATGTTCCATTAACCGCAATATGTTCTATATAGCATTCTCCTTCATTTAGTTTGTGACCTTCTAGCAGTGCCATTTTAGTGTACATCATTATAACATTATAGACACCATACCGTCTACATAGTGATATAATAGGAATGTTTTTATTTGCATTTTCTGTTTTTCTGCAACGTATTAGAATTACGCCAACTACCTTTTCATTTTGTTTAGCTACAAAATGAAGATACGCAGGATCATCAGATTTGAGATGCCAGGAAGCGTATAAAATATTTTCTATATCATTATTACTTAACTTTTGGTGTCGGCAGAACTTGCTTTCAAAAGATTGTACTAATAAAGCAATTACATCTCTAAAATCGGTATTTTGATATTTCTCAATATAAATATTGTCCATCAGTACATTGCCCCCTTTACAAATTAGATTTTTTCAGGTACTATGCTTATAATAAACCCTTGAGCTGCTCAAGAGTCAACGGGCATTGTTAATTTTTTTGAGGAGGATAAAATGAAAGAGTTACTACGGATTGGACAAGTAAGTAAATTGTATGGTATATCACTTGATACTTTACGTCACTACGATCGAAAAGGATTGTTAAAGCCTATCGTTGATCCTCAAAATGATTATCGTTACTATTCCTTAGAACATCTAGATATCCTAGAAATGATTTTAGTTGGAAAATATATGAAAATTCCCCTAGATCAAATGAACGAAAGAATAAATTCGGAAAGTATCGATGGATATTTATCAATGGTAAAAGAACAAAAGGAACATATAAACGAAGAAAAAAGGTTATTAAATCAACTTGATCAATATGTTGAGAATATGTTAGCGGTACTTACGACTATTTCTAAATTTAAAAATGATTACACATTTTCTGCTGCTTCAGCTTATAAAGAAGTTGATATTACCATCTATAGAATAGATTTGGAAACATTACTGCACCAAGATACTGAATCACAGCAAGTAGAAGGGATAGAATCTTTCGAGCAATGGGCTTTCTATCATAGTGAATCCGATGGAACAATAGTAGAGAATGACGAGATAATTGGATTTTCATTTCCTGACAGTACGATAAATACAACTATACTTCAAAAGCAATTTATATCTGCGGCTGTACATAACATTGTAGCACAGCATCATGTAACAGGCTGTTATGCCACTATTATGTTCTGGGGTGTAAAAAGGGATTTAATGGAATATCTATATAAATTATACCGCCATTTTGACTTGCACGATTCTACCATATTAGTAAAATACAAGTTTGCACTACTTCATAAAAGTATGGAACACGAATATTTTGTAGAAATATACTTTCCCCAAAACCCAGTTTAAAAACCAATTCATTCTTTAATAAAGTCAATTGAAGAGGCTAAAAGGGCTATATTTGAATGTATGGAGTTATTTTATAATAGAAAAAGAAATCTTTCTGCTCTTGGATATTTATCTCCTTTAGAATATAAAAAACTGAACCTGAGCAAATAGACTATTTGTCAAGTCTACCTAATCATGTTCAGTCCAGAATGATAATAATGTTTCGCATTAAAATAGTTCTTCGTATGGCATTTGAATATCTGCAAATACTCCATAGTGATCACTGGCACACATGCCTGATCTTTCATCAATCTCTTTTCCAAAATATCTAAAAGTTTTTAATGTTGGATATGGTTTCGGAAAACAATCATGTATAAAAATACAATCAACCCTTGTACTAATATCTGTTATACTCTTTCCCTTCCAACGAGGATTATTTGTTAAATCCAAAGTCATCTCTTTTTTTATACCCAAAAACTCCTCAGCAACAAGTGCAAGATCAGTCCAATATGGCTTAACCTCCGTTCCGTTTAAACTTATATTACCCAACAAATATTGATGAATACTGGCTGTTTCAGAACAATTAAAGTCTCCCAAAATAAATCGATAATCAGATGAAATAGTTGAAATTTCCTTAATGATGTTTATCATACATTCTTCTTTTACCATAATACTATCCCATGGCAAGTGAACATTGACAAGAAGAATCAAATTACTCATATGTTTAACAATAACAATCAATGCATAATCAATATATTTAGAGTATATAATAGGATATTTACTATAAACTGCTAATCCTTCATCCCCTGAATTTACTGTTTCCGTTGCTTTACCTTCGTGCGGAACAAAACAGTAATTTTTGTAATTAGTGCATTGTAATAACCTTTCACTGAGCATTCTGTCTTTTACTTCTTGTAATACAATAACATCTGAATCCAAGGCATTTATTTCATCAATTATCTGATTTTCTCTTTCAGGCATTCCAGTTTCAGAATTCCAAATATTATATGTTGCAATTTTCATATTATTCCCCCTGAGTTAATTATACCCTGAATTCCACATCAACGTAAACAATGATATTATTTCATCGAATTTTGAAGACATTAAATAGCTACTTCTATATCTTAACATCAATACAATCCCTCTTCAAGAAAATTTGTACGAATTTTCTTGATTATTGCGATTCAATCAATTGCTATTATTGTTTTAACATAGATGTTATATGCCTTATTTAATACTTCCCATGCAATTTCAATATCTTTTTCCTCTGTCCTCCAATTGCTTATAGCTGCCCTTATTCCCGGTGTTCCTTTATATATTGTTTGAGTAAAAAATGCTCTGCCATCTTTATTAACTAAATTTAAAAATTGCTGTATGTTCTCTAAAGTAACCTTATGTTCACCAAAATTAATAGTAAAGCAGACTACATTTAATCTAGTAGTTGAAAATAACCTGAAATTTTTCGATTCCTCTATCTTTTCACTTAGCAATTGTGCTAAATCACAATTTCTCTCGATTATCTCCTCATATCCGTCTTGACCATATGCCTTTAGTGTAAACCATGCAGGAAGCGCTCTTAACCTCCTTGAATTCTCTGGAACCAAGTGAACAAAATCAGGCTTATCAGAAAACTCACCTAAATATACTGCGTTGTTTTGAAAAACCTGAAGCTGAAGTTTCGGATGTTTTGTAAACTGCATTGCACTATCATAAGGAACATTGAGCCATTTGTGTGCATCTATAGTAATAGAATCTGCTTCCTCCATTCCTTCTACTAATTTTTTATACTTTGTGGAACAAGAAGCAAAGCCACCAAATGCTCCATCTACATGGAAAAAGAATTTGTATTTTTTCTTTAATTCTCCAATTTGTTTTAAATCATCAAAATCAACAGTATTCACTGTCCCTGCATTTGCTACAACAATGCATGGTTCTCCATTTAATTGCTTTAAGTAATTTTCTAATGCCTTGATATCTACAGCCTCTCTTCCATCGATGGTTGGAATGGAATGCATATTTTTTCTTCCCATACCTAACATAGACAAAGCTTTCAAAATACTCGAATGAGGAGTGGCACTTACAATCTTTATCGGGGAAATGGAATATATTCCTTCTAAGGATATATCAATGCCTAATTCATCAGCCACCCACTGTCTTCCAATTGCTAAGCCTACGAAATTAGCCATGGTAGCACCTGTTACAAACGTACCTGAAAATATTTCCGGTAATCCGAAAAGTTGCTTTAATAAACTGATGGCTTCTTCCTCAATCCTTGCTGCACTTGAATCATCTCTACCTGTAGCATTTTGATCAAATGTGCTCGCTAACCAGTCGCCCATTAAAGCTGCTGGAGTTGTCCCTCCTGTTACAAAACCAAAATACTTTGATCCCCCACTTGAAACAATTCCCTTATAAAATCTTTGCATAAATTCTTCTAATGTATTTTCTCCTCCTAATCCATTTCTATTTAATTCTGAAGGTGTATAAAAATTTGTATTCTCTGGAAATGCGGCTATATCATTAATATTTTTTAGAAAATCAAATGCGTTATTTTTTACTTTTTCTAATAAAACATCAATGTTGTCTAAATCATTCTTTAAATTTTTATCCATAGATATGCTCCTTTCAATTTTTCTACTTAACATTGTTATAGTATGTTATAATATAATTACTACATAGCATGTATAACAGTCAACAGCGGACTATAACACTTAGGGGCAAGATGAATATGAAAATAGATTTAAATAGAAATACTAATATATCTTTACCCAAACAAATTTATCAGTCAATTGCTGATCGTATATCTTCAGGCTTAATAGAAGAAAGTTCCAAATTACCTTCTGTCAGAAGCCTTTCTAAAGCATTAAAAGTAAGTATGGTTACCGTTGTTAAAGCGTATTCAATGCTGGAAGAAGATAACTTTATTTCTACAATACAGGGAAAAGGTACTTTTGTTCAATCTGAAAAAATAATGAATAATAAAGATCATGACAATGATTTGATTTCTCTTGATTGGCAGCTTTCAATCACAGATCACCTTCCAAGAGCTCAATTCTGGAGGCAAAATATTAGCTTAACAACAAAATCACAAATCTGGCTGTCAGCCGCCTCTGTTCACAGTTCTCTGCTTCCTGAATATCTTATTTCCAGACATATATCATCCTTCATCTTGAAAAATCCAGGTATCCTTTCGGAATACGGACCTGTGCAAGGAGATTTAGATCTTCGCGGTGCTATAGTTGACTATTTAAAATCTAGCGGTATTTCAGCATCTAAGAACGAAATCATAATAACGAACGGTTCACAACAAGCAATTAATTTAGTTGCCAGAACATTTATTGGTGCAGGTGACATTGTAGTTATGGAAGCACCAACCTATACAGCTGCTATTGACGTTTTCCGTTGGCAGGGAGCTACTATTTTATCTGTTCCTGTTGATAAAGATGGAATGCGAATTGACTTGCTTTTAAGGCTATGTGATACGTATTCTCCTAAATTAATTTATACTATACCAACCTACCATAACCCAACTGGAACTGTTATGAGTATGCAAAGGAGAAAAGAATTAATTGATATTGCTAAAAACTTTAATTGTTTAATTGTTGAAGATGATCCCTGGCGTGAAATTTCTTTTGAAAGGAACCCTTTACCTACATTGAAAAGTATGGATACTGATGGACATGTAATATATATAAAAGGATTTAGTAAATTTCTATCACCTGGCTGCAGAATTGGTACTTTGGTAACATCAGGTTCAATACTAAATAGACTCATTGCTGCTAAAACTAATTCTGATCTTGGAAGTTCATTATTAACTCAAAAAGCATTATTGCCCTTTGTTCAATTAGACTTTATGAAAAAACATTTAAAAAGTTTGAATATTACTCTATTTAATAGACGCAATTTAGTTTTAGAACTCCTTAAGGAGTATATGCCTAGCACTGTTAAATGGACCTCTCCAATGGGAGGACCAAATATTTGGATCACTCTTCCGTCATGGCTGAGTGCAGAAAGTCTTGTTTTTGAAGCTCAAAATAATAATATTGCATTTCTCGCTGGATCAACCTGTTATTCAAGTGAACCTGAATTCAATCATATACGTATAAGCTTTTCTTCTTTGGAGCAAGAACAATTAGAAAAAAGTATTATTACTTTAAGTAAAATTATATCCTCATTTATAAACAAAAAAAATAATATTGAAGATATTCCTATAGTTTAAATAACATTATGGAAATGCTCCGTTGCTTGAGGATTTGGATAAAAAGCGTAAAGTACTGAATAAGCTGGTTGAGAAGTGCACTCCGCAATTTGCTGGAAAAGAGCTTCGTGACAACATGATTAAGGGTACTGCTGTAATTGAGATTGATATGGTGCAACAATTGCTTTTAATTCTTCCATTTGAAAGTTCTAACTTGCTACAGATTATAGGAAACATGATCTTTAGTACCATAAACTTTTCGTATATGAGTGTACATACCCAATAGCATCTATAGCAATAACTGGTCTTAATCTTAGTACTTCTCTTATATGCTTTTCATCTATCCACCTAACTCATTAGGTTTGTCCCTATATTTTTAATTGTTTTTCTTTTGCAGCAGGACTATGGATTCAACGTACCTTGAAGAAACAAAAAAGATTCCAATTGATGCTGGTACTCCCTTGGCGACGGGAATATTTCTGCCTTTAGTTTCGAAGCTTCTTTAATTCTTTTCTAAACGCCTCGCCAATAGGTGATCTATTTTTTAAAACATTCAAAGGCGGGTCCAGTTCATTTATAAGTTTTCTTTTCAAATCACTATATCATTTCTAGTAAGTATCATAATAATACCGTTCATAATGAGATAAACCGCAACAATTATCGAACCACCCAAGTCCACATACCGCGCAGTAGGCGAAGTGGGAGCAGCAGCAACGACTGTCAAAGAGATCGTTACACAAGCATCCACGACCGACTTTGCACAGTAGAGCTTACTTTGTACGGCGAATATCGCATCTGGTTTTTCACGATTGAGTTTGCGGTAGCGTAGCCAGAACCATGAGTTTGTCGTCACGCCCAACACCGCAATTACTAGACCGGGAATGACGTTTCCCTTTTCTATATTAGGTGAGAACAAAGCGATGAACAGCATAGCTGCACCGGATAGGCACATTGCTATTCCCACGCATAAATTTGCAGTACGTTCCAGCTTATCCTTACGCACTACGTCCGGCTCACCACTTTTATGCAGAATGCGAAACACTATCCATGATACGATTATCGAGACCAGTTCTGCCGCACGGCGAATGAAGTCCGCAATTTGCGTAGATGAGCGGCCAAAAAAAAGCGCTACGCCCACGACTATGGGGCCGGGCGAACTCATTACTACCGAAGCGAGGAGCGTACGTTCTCCTGATTTTAATTTCACAATATTACCCCCCCCATAAATGAACCAACGGAATCATAATTGCCGCCGCCGCAAACGGGCAGGTCAGTGTATCCATGCCGCCCTTCGTATAAAGTTCTACGATTGCACATACTGCCGCAGTTACCGCCGCAATCGGCACGTAGCCGTACCACTCCACTGAGCCATGCACAAGCAAAATAACCAGCACCGAGACAAATGACACCGCAAACATCGCAAGAGTTCCCTCTAGGGTCTTGCGCCCTTCAACCAGTTTCCCCTCTATATAATGATGTCCAAAGCACTTGCCGACCAATGCTGCCGCTGCATCACCTAACCCCCAAGCAAGCACCGATGCAATTACCAAATATTTCTCTCCGAGCCACCCCCAGCAAACACATATCAACACCGTAAACATACTGAAAACCACCACCAGACTACTCTTAATTTCTCCGGGTTTGCGCTCTGTAAGCAGTTCGGAATAGTCGGGTATACGCTCAGCGAACACGAGTATCGGATACACCATCGCTATGAATACAGTTGCTGCGATTGCCGATACCCACCATGTCTTAAATGCGTATGTCCAGACGAATATTGAACCTAAGAGTATGATGTGCAATGTTTTACGGAAGACCTCCGTAGGTACTGAAACAAGCCGACGCAAGACAAGCGCACCCGAGGCGCAAACTGCAAAATACCCAAGTAGTATTCCATAACCTTTTATAAATTCAAGCTGCATTATCTATCCCCCCCTAAATTGAAGATTTGCCGCAACGCGGGAAAGCAACGATTCGATATGGATAAACTCCTCATCGGTGATACCTTCTCTCACAAGCATATATAGATTCTCGTAAATATCCTTAATATCTGAACAAACTGAGAAAGCCTTGTCAGTAAGAGAGACACTGTAAGCTCGTCTGTCTTCATGCTGCCGTATACGCATGACGTACCCTTTGGATTCAAGAGAATCGACTACTCGTGAAACGGCAGCCTTTCCTATGTCAAGTTGTTCTGCAAGTTGTTCCTGCTGAAGTTTATTGCTGCCTGTCAAAAGGTGAAAAAGTATGTCACCTTCAGCACCTGATAAGTTTAGTGGTTCAAGCTCCGCATTGATGATTTGCCGCGCCGAGCGCAAAATTCCTTTCATATCCAACCAAATATTGCGTATTGATAACATAGCATAATCACCCCTTTTTAAATATGATTATATGGAAAAATAGTTGACAGGTCAACTATTTTCTTGATTATGAACACTGCTATAACCCTATCTATATTAGAACAATTAAACTATTACTATGAACATAAAAAACAAGGGTTTCCAAGCATCGTGCCCGCAGGTGATATCTACCTGTGGCAACCTCAATGTTCGAAAACCCTTAATTTATTAATATTTTCATCCCTATTTATTTTCACCCTTTGACATCAATACCACGGTCTCAACATGCCTTGAGAGTACAATAATTATGTCATAAGTATCTGGTATTTTCTTGGTGGTAGAATATTATTTCTTTTGTAATAAGATAATTCATTAAGTATATATATATTTAATTCCAGCATCAAGTATATATCATGATTGACTTACTGTAATACTTCATAAAGAGAAAAATCACTGATTGGAAATATTACATTAACTACAAAATTTTTTGACCCAATAATATGTACATTATACTGTGGATTGCAATAACTAATTTATCATCTTCAACATTTTCTTGTAATAAGATTTAATTATTTTAGTCTTAAACTTGTAGGGTATTGGTACAAATAATGAAAAGTAATTTCATATGATTACTTGACAGGCTATTCCTGTATAATATTTTTGAAAATCACCTGACCAAATATGTTTTACGTAATTATTTGATATCAATGTTTCATATGGATCAAGATACGTAAAAAAATCTTTATCTCTGTTCACTAATAAAATCCAATGACTATTCCTAAGACCAAACTCTTCTTCATTACCAGTCATCATTACCATAATCGGAGACTTTTTTAGAGCTTCCTTCCATTCATCTTCATAAAAAGACATTCTGAAATTAATGTTATTTTTAACAAGATATCTGAATATATCTTCAGGAAAAGTCCCATACTTCATATCATCACTATCATATCCTTTTTCTTCTGGTGAAACATTAAAATTTAATTCAATAGCAAGTTTCTCAAAGTTTTCGTAACCAGTTATCTGATGATATTTTAATAACATAGAAAAGCAAGCAATTCCACATGCATATTCTGGATAAAAACTTTGTTCATTTTGGCTAATAAAATAATTTCTATACATAATTGATTATACTCCTCTCCATTAGTATCATAAAGACTAATCCTTGTAGATTGATATTCAACATCTACTCAAGATTTTGAATGATAGTCAATACTAAACTTTCATTTTTTAAATACGCTTAGCAGTTTGAGAGTCACTGCCATCATTAATAGTCAAATAATAATTAACCCCATCATTTACAAAATTAATTGTTACTGATAAGCTGCGAAGGAAAAACTCATTATCTGAAGATGCGTACATTTCGAGTTTCATCGATCCTGGCAGTTCAATGAATAACCGCTGATCTTTCATTGTAACCTTTACAATCAGTTCAGTATGTTCTTCTAATCGATACTCTCCAACATATCTGTTTAAAATCTCATGATGTAGTATTTTCGCTTTTTGAAATTTTGGTGCTTTTGGAATCTCATATGGTTCATCAAAAAGCATATTCTCAATTGACTGTATAATAGATTGTTCAAAATCAAAGTCTTGTTCTTTGTTTCTTAAAAAAATAATCACTAGATCATTATCAATGTATCTTTTAAAGTATGTAGCATAACCTGGCCAACCACCGCTGTGCCACACAGCCCTTCCCTTTTTCTTTTCGTTCTCTAAAATCCATCCAAATCCATATTTAAAAGGGCTTTCAAGTCTTGGAAAAACTGGAGAATAGGCTTCCTTCAGTAAAGTCTCATTAATAAGTGTCCCATTTCTCAATGCCCGATCAAGTAAATAAAGGTCTTCGACTGTGGAATGAATCGCTCCATCTCCAACGATCCCATCGAGATAAACAACAAAATCTGTTTCGGGAAATTCATCTGGCAAAACATGTTTACCTGTATATACGTCGAAAACATAACCATATGCATAGTTATCCATAGCCTGTTCAGTTAATCTTTGACAAAATACTTCAGTGTTTTGCATTCCAACAGGTAAAAAGATGTTTACTTTCATATACTCTGCAAACGAAAGGCCTGAAACTTCTTCAATAATAAGAGCAAGCATTACATATCCCGTATTGCTATATTCCATACGTTCGTTAGGTTCGAATAACCGTTCTGGTTTATACTTAACGAGTAGTTCAAATAAGTCTTGGTTCACCGCTATTTTGGAATTATTCCAGTAACATGCGAATAACTCTAAATAATCAGGTAATCCAGAAGTGTGATTCAACAATTGCCTTACTGTAATCTCTTTATAAGGAATATCAGGTAACCATTTTTCTATAGGATCATCAAGAGAAAGTTTGTTAGCCTGCACTAACAACATTATCCCTAAAGCAGTTATCGGTTTTGAAACTGATGCAAGATTAAATATCGAATTTATTTTTAGTTTTCGTTTAGAATAGAAGTCAGCCCTACCAAAAGCTCCTTTATATAATATTTCACCATCCTTGGCTATTAAGACAGTTCCATTAATTAATTTTTCAGATTGAATTTCATCAAAAAACTTTTTTAATATTACTCTCTTATCATTCATTTTTTATTCTCCTTTCATTTCTTGTCTTGACAATTCCTCTTCAACCACATGATTAAGTTTTACTAAAATGTCTCGTAATTGTATCACTTCTTCCATTTTCATACGAGAATAAAAACGATTTACAATTTCCTTGTTAATCTCTTCTTCCTTTGAATAGTAATGGTATCCTTGCTCATCCAACTGCACAATTATTTCTCTTCTATTGTTAGGATTAATTGTCCTTAATAGATATTTCTCTTTTTCTAATTTAGATACAATCTGACTTACAGCACTTGAAGTAACATTCATCAATTCAGCCAGTTGGCTTATTGATAATCTAGATTCTTTTTTCACTAAATCCATTAATATAATTTGTTTGGTTGAAAGATCTTCATTAAACAAAGACTGACGCACTTTTATCAAACTAGCATTCATAGAATAAGTTATCTCACTAATTTCTGTAACCAAATTGAATAATTCATTTTCCCTCTCATTATCCATCTTCGAAGTCAATGTCTCATCCTCCTTAATATTTAAGTCACCTTAATTATAAATTTACCTAATGCTTTTGTCAAGAAATATTTAGAGAAATCCCAATCAAAGGTAAATTTCATATGCTAATCAAATTTCAGCTTAAAAATCTCTTGAATTAATAGGAACAAAACCAAGATATCTTAAAAATTCCCAAGAGCGATCTTCCTTAGATTTAATGCATTTCTTATTGCTAATTTTTTCATATGATACTTCCTTTGGTATATAAAAAAAGATGTAGATGTTTTTTCATAACATCTACATCCAGTGGATACTTATTTGATTTTTCTATTTGTTAATCTGAAAGATGTAGATATTAAAGATTCTCCTTGTTTTCTTTGGAAGAATAAAATAATCAGACAGCATACAAATGTCATTATTTCTGCAAATGGAAGTGTGAACCAAACTCCATTTATTCCCCAAAAAACTGAAAAAATCATAAGACCGATTGCAACAAAAACAATCCCTCTGCTTGAAGCTATTATGATGGAAGCAACAGCATTTCCCAATGCTGTATGATAACCAGATTGGATGATATTGAACCCACTTAATAAAAAGCATAATCCATATATTTTAGCTCCACCTACCGCCATATCTATGACTGGTTTGTTATCATTAACAAAGATACGAATCAAATTTTCGCTAAACAGATTAAATACTGAAAAAAGTCCAATGCCGATTACCAAATTCGCCATTACCGCAGTATACAAAGTTTTCCGTATTCTCTCCATTTTACCTGCGCCATAATTACTGCTTATAATTGGACTGATTCCGTCGGATATTCCAAACATAATCAGTATAACAAAATTTCCAATATAATTAATTATTGTAAATGCAGCAACCCCACTTTCTCCTGCAAAATTCATAAAAGACCTGTTAAGCAGGAACAAGGTCAGTGCGTTTGCAACATAGGTTACTCCTTCAGAAGAACCATTAAAAGCTAAATTCTTAAATTCATTCCAACAAAACTTCCCATCATAGATATTGATAATGGTTTTTTTAGATAATATCGGTCTGATTACAACAATTAACCCTATCAGATAAGCAACTCCAGTGGCAGCAGCGGCACCAACTACACCAAGTCGTAAAATTTTGATGGCTATAAAATTTAAAACCATATTAGAGACTAGACAACTTATGGTTCCTGCCAAGTATAGCTGTGGTTTTTCAATTAATCTTCCTATAAAACCAAATAAAATCTTAAAGGATATAATCGGAACAAACAAAGCAATCGTTTGGATATATCTGCTGGTATCTAAAAGCAATACATTATTTGCCCCAAGAAAACGAGCAATTCCATTAGAAAAAAAGAAACCGATTAATAGAATGGTAACAGATATGACTCCAAGTGCAATAATAGCAGATTTAAAGATATCCTTTGCTTTTTTAGCATCGCCTCCTCCTAAAGCACGACCAAGAGAGCTCATAGTTCCCGTACAGATAACCATACTGCTTCCAATAATAATTTGTAAATAAGCATTGGCAATATTTACGCTTGCCATGGCATTTATACCTACGAAGTTACCCAAAAAAATACCATCCACCATTCCCTGAGTCCCTTCCAGAACCATAGCAATAATGGCAGGGATAACAAATTTCAGATACAGTTTAGGTATTTTTTCTTTTAATAAAATATTCTCATTCATAATAATACCTCCTATAAAAACAATCACGGGAGATATTATAAAGCTTTGTGTAACACAAAAGTCAAGAGCTTTTGATGGGAATTTGGATTTCATACAATAGCGACTCTATTGCACCTGTAACAGAAAGGTCAATCTGTACAATTTGAATAATGTCACCAGAAATCTTATAACCTTTACCCTCTAATTCATTTTTTATATTCTGTATATGTTGGATTACATCATTTTCTGTTCCTTGACACAAAGTTGTGGCATATAACCCGCTAGGAATTTTTAGAATATCTGTGATGCTATAATCAGATAAAGGCAAATTTTCATCCACAAATAAAATCAGATAAGAATTCCACTCATTTAACTCGTTCAGCGTTCTTCTGATTCCATATCTGTTCTCTGCAAAGATTGGTGCAAATTCTTTTAAATGCTGTTCAAGTTCGGCATATCCATACTCAACATCCATACCACTATTTAGACCTTTTTTCCATAACAAAGCTTTTCTTTCTGGAATGTTTTTAAAATCATTTTGATTCAAATACTCCAAATTTAGAAAAGTTTTCAGATGGCTGATTTTGCGTGAAATACTCTCTTTCAAATGTTCCATTTTTTCTATTTCTTCTATTAATTTCTGATAGCGTTCTTCCAGTAACTTCAATGAGTTTCCAGCATTGCGATTATCAAAAAAATCTTTGATTTCTGAAAGGCTCATTCCAAGCTGTCGTAATTCTAAAATTGTTGATAGCTTTTCAAACTGAAAAATAGAGTAAAAACGATACCCTGTTTCTTCGTCAATATATGCTGGTTTTAATAAATCGTATCTGTCATAGTGCCGTAAAGTTTCTGGCGTTATATTTTTTAATTTGGCAAACTCCCCTATTGTCATTTTTTCCTTCATCACTACCTCTAACCTCCTAAGGAATTGTCGGTGTCAAATTTCGGTTTATCCCATTCTTACGATAGAATAATCATACCAAGAAATTATGAAAAAATCCACGGCAATTCCCATATGCAAAATGCACCTCGAAACCTGCATTTCCTCATTTCAAATGATATATCATTTCTAGATAATTGTTCTAGTAATCATAGGTTACACAGTTCATTAGACTATTTGACACCAATGGAATATAAGGAAAAAAGGAAACTGCAATTAGACGATTCTGAGAGTAAAAATTCCTATGAATTTGTAACTACTAATTATTAAAAATAGACTGCATATTTTTTCCTACTGCTTTTAGCAATTCTTTTGGTAGCTTTTCCACTTGTTCACCAATTATTACTCCGTGTGGTTGTTTGTACCCTTCATTCCATACAAAGTTAAAGATTTTTTCATTTGCTTTGCTATTTTTTCCTATTTGAAATGCATAGATCTGGACATGCTTAGATAATAATTCTTGTACAACTTCTTTTGCTAATCCTGGAAAACTCGATGCACCATCTGTAATTTCGAAGATTATCTTTACTTGTTTGCCCTTTTTAAGTTCACTTTCCTGCATAGGCGTAATCCTATTGAATATTTCTCTAAGGCAACTTGCATCGTCAGTTGCTCCATCTGCTGCATCTAGCTTTACGATTGAGCGAATTATATCACTTTTTTCTTTTTCTTTCACATTTTTATGATTAAATTCTTTAACATTATAATACTTGCTGCCAAAAAACCAAGTTTCACTTAGAACTTCTACTTTTTGATTCAACTGTTCTGCATTGCTTTTCAAATATTGATTAAAATCATCTATTGACAACAAAGTCACAGCTAAAGCTTTTCTTGCCGCCTCAATTTTTGACTGATTCATTGATCCTGAATTGTCTATAACAAAAGAAATTTCTATTCTTTCAGGTAATATATCTGTCCGAGGCTCTAATAAATATCTATTAAAAATTGGAAGATTCTTATAATTTCCCTTTTTTTCAGCTTCTACAAAATCTGGATAAAATTTAATAAAGCTATCTATATCTAGTTTTCCCTTTATCTGACCATCCTTTTTTACACTTATTTCTTTTTTTGCATCTCCTATTAACTTTTTCCAAAATTGACGCATTTGTTCTCTTTCCGATTTCATTTTATTTGAATAGAATTGAAACAATTGTTGATCTGCTTGGCTAATTCCATAAGACTTTAAATCTATATTACCTTGTATAATATTTTGTACGCTGATACTTATTTGGTCTTGCTGCTCTAGCATTTCTTCTAGAATCTTTCTCTCTTCTTCCTGAGTAGATTCTAGTGAATCTAATATTTCATCTGCTTTAGATTGTTCAAAAGAATTTTCACTTACTTTAATCTTTTCTTTTTGTTGTCCCTTTGATTTATAGAATATCATCTCGTCAATTTCTTCCTTCCACAATTTCTCAAAAGTTGGAAAGATGAAAGAACGAATGAATGGGTCCCTTTCTATAATTCCTTGATCATTATTTATTCGTCTAACTAATTGATAATGAATAAAATCAAAAAAGGGTTCATTAAAAATTTTCCTATCAAAGGGATTTTCAATACACCCCTCTATTTTAGGCTCAATTTTATATAATTCAATAATTAAGAAACTATTTGCAAAAGCTCTATGTCTAGGCATTTGAGAAATTGACTCAATTGTCTTACCTGTTTCTTTCATATATGAAAAAATTTTTTCAAAATTTTCTTCATCTCTATATATGGGGCACATCTGCAAAACCCTTAGAAAAGATGTATACTTATCCAATAGATATAACATATCAAGGATTTCTTTTTTTACATAATTCGAAGTAATTTTAGGTTGATATGCAGGGTCTTTTTCTAGTCCTTCTTTTTTTATCCTAGCTAGAATATAGCTTGTCATCCGATCAATTTCTTTCTGCCAATCTTTTTTTCTATTCAAATATTTTTTTGTTTGCTTTTTCCAATCAGAGTATAAGGCTAACTCATAGTAGATATGCCACATAATTTGATTGTCATCTAATTTTCTATCTAAAAAACTTTCCAAGGGCAAGTACAAAACGCCCTTGGAAGGATCTAATAAAAATCTTTCTAATTTTGAATCAGGAATATACATCAAGCTAGAATCTCCCGTAAATGTAGCTAATGAGCGTTGTTCTTTTTGCAGAAATTCTTCGCAATGTTTTTTAGATTCTTCAATTAGGGTTAGTTCATCAAAGTCAAACATACTCATCCCTCCTATTGATACAGTGGCAGATTCCACAAGTCTTTTGGTGTATCAATTCGATCAATGTTTAATAGATTTAATTTACCTTCTATATCCATAAGCAAATATTTTGAAATACCTAATTTAAAGACATTTGTGAAAAAGACATCTTTAATCATCGCCTCTTCATTTAGATACCAATTTCCAAAATTCTCTTCAAGTAAGTATATGATTCCATCCTCACTTAAAACTATAGCTGTGCCTTTTTTAGATTGAACATCAAACAAATTACCTTTTAAGTCATTCAATTCTATTTTTATGGCTTTTGAGTCTTCATATAAAGAAAATATCTTAAACTGCCCCTTATTGCCTGTCACTATAAGGGAATTCTCATTACCATTTTCATCCTCTAAGCATCTAATTTGTCTTATTTCATCATTTAAAAAATCTTTTTTTTCTGTAATAGTACATTGTCTATTCTCATATTTGATAAAATATAATTCTCCCCTCTTTGTTCCAACTATGAAATAATCGTCATTTATTTTTTCCAATACAGTCCAATCTGGAATAGTGCAATATATATCTTTATGAAAAACCAAATAATATTCATCATTTTCTTTCATTATTTCAAATAGAATTAAGGTATCTTCTCCATTTTCCACTACAAATAAACCATCTCTAATTGCTAAGCATCTTCCAAATCCATTAAAGTTATAATCATTTCTAATCCTTTTAACTCTAATCTGTTCATTAACATCTGGTATCTTATCAAAATTATCACTTGAAAGTAGATAGCATCCCCCTGTAACTCCTAAAAGTAAGATTTCTCTATCATTCAATTTATATATAAATGAAATTGTCTCTTTTATTTCTTTAATAGGGGGACTCCACTCTACTTCAAGTTGATTATAATCAAAAAAATCATTTGGAATATCTATATAGAAAAATTGAACCTTACTATTTATACTGCTTATAATAAAAAGATTTCTATTAATCCTCAATGTACTTTGTAAAAAACTATCAAAACTAAAAGTTCCCAATTGCTTTATCGGATTTATTTCCATTGAAGTCCTTTTAATATTATTTACATAAACTCGGTAATAAGGAATTAAGTCAGTTAATAGATTTTCTTCTATTTGTGAAAGTTTATCTAATTGTTCTTCAAAACCATCATCTAAAATTCCATTTTCTTGACATTCATTTAACTTTTTTCTTAAAGCTTTAACTTGACTCTTAAAATATTCTCCATCCAAATTCATTTTCATCTTTCTCCTCCATTATCCTCTAGGTATTCAAGTAGATATTTTGAATGCTCTAAATGAGATAATCGTTGGTCTAATTCTTGATATTTCTTTGCATCAATTCGCGTTAAATCATCAATATCATCTTCAAAAACTTTTGCTAGTTCTTTTGGCAAAATTTTTCTCGGAGTTCCTTTCCCAAATATCAAATGAACTACATCTAAATAGCTTAAAGTTTCTATTGATGGACGAATATAGCGATATGGACGAGTACGGATCTCATCATATGTTGTCGTTGCTTCTCCTATACCTTTTGTTTCAACCTTCCATCCTTCACTTATAGGGAAAAAACCAAAACGCACCGCTTGTGAGAGAATATAATTTTGGTCGTCAGGATAAGTGATTGAACTAATAAAACCATCCCATAAAGCTTTGGTCAAATCTTTTTCTTCCCCTTGATTCCAATTATCTAAAACATGTAAAATATTACGGATTGATAGTACAGACTCTCTCAGCTCTGGTTCATCCATTCCAGAATCTTTTTGGATTTCATTATCTTTCCATTTACCCATAAAAACATTCTGAGTCATCCTACATAATTGGGAAAAGCGAAATAATTCTTCTAAGGTCCTTTTGGAATCAGGAATATGGATATTTCCGTTTTTATCAGCCAATCGTGCTATTATTATTCTAAAAAGTTCATTTTTCTCTGGAAACTCTTGGTCTTCTAAGGAACCAGTTATCCTTTGGGGTACATAATTATATTCGATCGTTAGGAACCGTGATTTAAATGCTGGATTTAATTCATTTGTTCCTTCATAGTTGACCATTTGAGTGGATAAGTTTCCTGTGCCAATAAATCCAAATCCAGGTTTAATCAAAACAGGACCAACCCCTGTAATATAAGCTGTACTTCCCGCGTGACGCTGTAAAATATCGTTCAAAGCAATTAAATTTTGCATGGCAATTGTATTTAATTCGTCTACGATTACAGGTCGACCTTCTCTCACTGCAATTAAAACTTCTCTTTCTATTTTTTTTATTTCAGTACCAAAAGCACTATTACTTGCTACTAATAAATCAGAAAAACTTTTCCATATTTGAATCTTAAGCTGCAGCTGTTCTTCATCAGTCATCTGTTCTAGTCTTGCTTTGTGCTCATCCATCCACTCATAAAAATCTTCTATAATCATATTAAGATAATCCACAAAAGAACCTTGAGAAAAACTGCGCTGAAGAGACAAAGTTTTCTCTACAAACATATCTTCATAAGTTAAATTATGCGACCCAGATATAAATAGAGGCTGTAAAGATTCTATCTCCTCTTTACTTCCATTAGTTAAAATGTTCTTATAGTACAGCTTTCTTTCTTCATTAAGTTCTCTAAACTTTTTAATAGCATCTCTTTCTGTAGCGTTTGGATTTGCAGAAAACCAATCCTCCATTTTATCTTCTAATTCACTTTGTATTTTATTTTGAATAGTAAAATCCAAGGCAGCTTCGGTTGCTAATTGTGTCTTTCCACTTCCTAAATGTCCTGCAATATATACAGGGACTCCTAAATTCAAGGAATCCATTACTTTTTGCTTTGCTTTAACTACATAAGGTACCGTTAACAAACGCTGTTGATGTTGGGTTTCTATATCGTTTATCAATTGACGTTTATAATAAAATTCCCATGCTTCTGGAGAATCTTCTATAATTAACTCTAACTCTTTTCTCAACTTTTTTATGCAATTAACTCGATATCTCGTAGCTGAATTACTACCATAATGACCATAGTTATTACTCTCGCTACTGACTCTCCTCTCCCAACGAAGAAAAAATTTTTCATATTCAATTAAATTTTCAATTTCCTGTATCTCTTTGCCCTTATTTACTGTTTCTTCTTCTACATACTTTTTATACTTTTCGTAATAGACATTATTCTTCTTAGAATCAAAAGGAATTTTGTCATCCATTTCTTCAAATTTTCGAAAAGTTTTAAAAAATGATCCTTGTTCTTCTATTTTTTTACTATTCTCATATCCTGATGATTTTAAGGCTTTTTTGCGCAAATACTCTTCATACCAACTTTGCATTTCTTCTATAGTAGGAATATGAACTTGCTTAAGATTTTTTTGTCCTTTCACATAAATTTCCTCCTTTATATGATATTCTATTATATTGCCAAGATATCAAGTAACAATATGAGTAGTAGATATATATAAATTAAAATCCCGATTTTTGGAAATTCGGGATTTTAATCAAGTTATCTAATTTTAAATGTTATTAAACAATTCCATACTCTCTTAATAATTTTTCAATATCTGTTCCTGCTATTTGTTTCAAAATTTTACGTTTAGCCATTGGTGATAGATTAATTTCTGGTTTTTCTCCATCTAGCAAGCATTTACCCGCATTTAATAAATAACGTATATCATATCTTGAACCATATACCTCAGGAACTCCTTTTTCAACTCCAGTTAAAACATATACTGCTTCCATGGCTGTACGTCCTGAGTATTCTATAGTAAATACTGTATCACGTCCTGGATCATCTAATGTTTCAGCAAATTGTCCAAGGAAAGCAAAGTTTACTGCATTCTTTGGTACAACATATGGACGATCTCCAAATTCACGAACCATAAATTGAGATGTAATAAATGGCATCATAACAGGAACCGCAGTACATGATCCTGCTAATTCTTCTATTTCCTCTGTAGGAACTCCTATATGATATAACCATTCTTTTGTGATTTCCTTACCAGTACAATCTCTCATAGGTTTTTTAATATAGTCACCAGGAGTATCAGAGAATAAACCATATACCCAAACAACAACATCCTTTTCAGGCTGTCCATAATATTGTTCTTGACGATTTATTGTCCAGCTCATTAACCATGAAGAATCAAGGGCTGTTACTATACCACCTGTTACAGTACGTCCGCCATATGGAGAACGTTTTGTAATCTTTTCAATATATTTAGGAACACGTTCATCATGGCAGGTTACTGTACAGGACTCCCAATTAGATTTTTCTGGCTCTGTACAGAATTTATCTGGTCTTCCAAATTCATCTGATTGAGCTGCTATATTTCTCCATAACTTCCAACATCCTTCTGGCTCTTTATTAAATGGAGCCGGAGTATTATCATCACCATATCCAGAACCTTCAGTCATAGAACCATTAGTGATAAATACTAAATCGTTCTCTGTTAACTCAATAGAAATATCTTTGCCATTTCTATCTTTTGCAACTATTCTCTTTGCAACTTTTTTATCATCTGAAATTGAGAACTCAACATTATCAACAGTGACTCCATATTCAAACTTAGCACCATGGTCTTCCAAATATTTAACCATTGGCTTTACAAATGAAGTGTATTGATCATGTCGTGAAAATTGTAAAGCTGAAAGATCTGGTAAGCCTCCAACATGGTGAATGAAGCGATTCATATATAATTTCATCTCTAAGGCACTATGCCAATTTTCAAAAGCGAACATTGTTCTCCAATATGTCCAGAAATCACTGTTTAAAAGTTCATCAGAAAAAATATCTTCGATAGATTTGTTTTGAAGTTCTTCATCTGAAATATTTACAAAAGCAGCTAATTCTTTTGCTAAGTCTTGACCCAAATTAAATTTTCCATTATCATATCGCTCACCTTGGCTTTTAGTAATACGGCAATTACTAAAGTTCGGATCATCGTAGTTTGTATAATAAAAATGATCTAACACAGTCATATTAGGATCTTCTGTAGATGGCAACGAACTAAACAAGTTCCATAAAACTTCAAAATAATGTCCCATTTCACGTCCACCACGTGCTACATAACCAGCATTCTGACGAACTGCACCATCCAAAGATCCCCCAGGAATGTCTAATTGTTCTAAAAACGTAATCTTGCTGCCATCCATGTGAGCATCACGAATCAAAAAACAACCAGCAGCCAAAGCACCAATTCCAGTACCAATTAAATACGCTTTTTTGTCTTCAATTCCTTTAGGTTTTCTTGCATTCACTAAAGCATGATAAGTTCCATTTGTAAGTTTAAGTCTATCATCATATGTCTTTAATTTCATTATATCTCCTTCTTTCTTAATTTTTTAATATTCTTCTAAATCCTACTATCATATTTAGAGTTCTTCTTTGTTCACTCTATTAGCATGCCAATATGGTGTAATAGATAATAAGTTTTCCTTTTATTTGTTGAGTACTTATTATCTATAAGATCTGTATAAATCTATAATATAGTTTTTTTATGTCTTTTTCATTAGATAAATAAACTGCAGTGTTCGAAGTTTGAACACTGCAGTTTATTTATCTAATTTTTAGGCACCAGAGTTAAAATGCCTGATAAAAACAAATCTCCTGTTGCCTTTTACTATACACTATTTAAATCAGCACTTCGTTTAAGGGATAACTCAATGTTTCCATCAAAGAGCTGTCCGATTCTCCTAATGATAGTATCAGGGTCTTCCTTCATTCCAGAAGCAATCCAGCGTAGTACCATTTCAGTAAGGGCACACTGATAAAAGGAAGAAATTAGTTTTTTATCTCCTGAAGAAGCTGGGATACAGTTGCTTACTTTTTCAACATACCGCATCATGACATTTCCTGATACATTGTGTATATAGTTCACTAATTCTTCTCTCTGCATTGAATTATATACATGATAAACGGCCGTTCTGTTTTCTAAAGCAAATTTAGCGGCCACAATGAAGCTCTCTTCCCATGAGAGTGTATCATTATATTCATCAATTACTGTCTGAAGTTCTGTTTGGAATATTTCTGATAGAAGTGCATATACATCCGTATAGTAGTAATAAAAAGTATTTCTATTGATCTCACATGCTGTAGCAATATCTTTAACTGTAATTTTATTAAGCGGACGTTCGTTGAGCATCTTTATGAATGCCTCACGAATCATTTTTCTGGTATATTGCGGTGCCAAGTTGCCACCTCCTTAACCCCTTATATGTATTTAAAATTATAACACATAGTAAGTTGTTTGCAAATAATTCATTGTATGATGTATTATATGCCTATTTACATTTTCTTATATTCAAAAACAGAAGCTTCAGAGCGAGTCATCTGCCGACTGACACAAGAATGCTTAAGCAATAAAACAACTATAGTTATGCTAAAACTATATAGACAACATCTATTCAATATTCTTCTAAAAAATTTACCTATCATTAATAATTCTATATATCTTGACGATTGATAATTACTAAGCCTAAGCTATAGAATAATAATGAAGATACAATTATAACTATATGTCCTAAAAACATTAAATTTCTAGGTAAAACAGCTGGCTGACTTAAAATAACGGCAGATGTCCAAGGTAATATAAATGGCAACATCCCTGTCAACTGTGTTGCTGAAATTCCAGCTGCCGTTATTCCTAAGGTTGTTACAATTGAAGGAATATAGGATGCTCTTTGAAATATAGATATAGGCACTAATAATGCAAGTGAAAGAAAACTTAGTAAAGCAGATCTAAAGAAATGAATTCCAAAATCACAGAACCTTATAAATAAATTAGCGGTAGGAAATATTACTAATGACCCTATATAACTTACTAAATACACTATTAAAATCATCAATAAATGACAGAACAACCATACTATTACTTTACTTATAATAAAAATATTTCTGTTAACTATAGCCGGCATATAACTTATAATTGTCCTTTCAGCATATTCATTATTAATCATAAATGTATAAAATATTCCACTAATTACTGATGTAATCAAGAAGATTAATACAGTATCTATTGAAAAAATCCAATGTTCTATCCCTAATTCTCTAACTCTTATATTTATAAATATGTCTTTAAGCACTAATAAACTTATAAATAGAAATATGGTTATTAAAGAAATTTTTAATAGCTTTCTATGTCTTATCTTTTTCCATTCAACAAGTATCCCATTTTTCAATTCTTATCACCACCTGTAAGTTTTTTGAAATAATCTTCTAAGCTTTCATTTTGTGTAGTTATCTGAAACACATCAATACCATTATTTATCAATAATTTGTTAATCCTATTTGTTCTATCATCTAGTCCAAAAACTCTGATTTCATGATTATCTATAACAATATAATTTAAACTCTTATAGCTTTCTTCCAATACTCTAGCTGAATTATTCACATCTGAAACTATATAAGATGTATATTTCTCATATCTATTTTTGATATCTTCAATAGAAGACTCCTCCAGCACCTTACCTCTTTCAATAAAAGCGATATCATCAACAATTTTCTCAATCTCAGATAATATATGGCTAGAAATTAAAATAGTCTTATTATAATTCTTACATAAATCTATTAAGATATTTCTTACTTCAACAATCCCAATTGGGTCTAATCCATTAGTAGGTTCATCTAATATTAACACTTCTGGCTCGTGTAATATAGCATTGGCTATTCCAAGTCTTTGTTTCATTCCCATTGAAAATGAGGCAAAAGTTTTATTAGAATTACTATCAAGACCAACTAAATCTAAAGATTTTTCTATAGCATTCTTTTCGGTGACTCCTCTTATTAAGGCAAATAATTCTAAATTTTCTCTCGCCGATAGATTAGAATAAAAAGCAGGAGTTTCTATCATAGACCCAATTATTGAAAATTGATCCTTATCTTTATAATCTATAAGAGAATCTTTAATATAGATTTTACCCTTAGTAGGAAATGTAAGTCCTAAAATAGATTTCATAATTGTAGTTTTTCCTGCTCCATTTCTTCCTAAAAGACCATAAATTTTACCCCCTTTAATCTTTAATGAAATATTATCTAAAGCTAAAAAACTACTATACTCTTTGGTTAATCCCTTTATTTCAATAATACTTTCCATTCTTATCCCTCCTCACTTTCAATTATATCTATGAAATGTTGCCAAATCATTGCCAATTAAAAAAGCCCTTAAAGAGCCTTCTTTACACCTAAGATAAATGATGAACCTTTCCCTTCTTCACTATCATATTTCAAAGATATATTACATTTATCCGCCAATTCCTTTACTATAGCAAGTCCTAGTCCACTTCCTTTAGTTTTCCTTGATGTATCAACCTTATATAATCTATCAATAATCATATCCTTAGAATTCCTAGGTATACCTATTCCGTCATCACTTATTTTTACTTGTATCATATTTTCTTTTTCTATTAAATCAATACTTATTTCCTCACATCTACTATGAATTATTGCATTTTTAATCAAATTATCCAGAATTCTTTCATATGCTTGTACATCCAATGTAGTAATAATACTTCCTTCTGGAATATTTACCTTATATTTAATATTGTGCTTCTCCAATATAGGAACCCATGCTATAAAACTTCTTCTAGTTTCCTCACATATATTGCAGGACTGGTTTCTTAATATATATTCTCCTGATTCCAGTTGAAGCAATTGAAATAATTCATTTGTATATTCATTTAACTTATAAGCTTTATTCAGTGCTATTTTAAAATATTCTTCTCTTTCATCCTCATCTACTAATTTCTTATCTATGGCTTCTAAATAACCTAAAAGTGAGGCTATAGGGGTTTTTATATCATGGGATAAACTTGTAAGTATTCTTTTATTTCCCTGATTTAACCTATTTATCTCGATAATATCGTTTTGATTTCTTCTTATTATCTTATTAATAAGATAGTAGATTTCCGAATATTCATCATTTAATGGAATCACTCCTCGTTTACTATAATTCCCTGATTCTACTTCCTTTAAAAGATTTACTAACTGATTTAATCTTTTCCTTTCCATATATCTTTTGTAAACTAAATAAAAAATAGTGAAAAACATAAAAGGCAATAATAATCTCATATAAAACATGTTATTTTATCCTCCAGCGATATCCTAATCCATAGACTGTTTCAATAAATCCTCCATACTCTTCTTCATCCATAAATATCTTTCTTCGTAATTTACTAATAAATGATACCATATTCTTTTCATCATAAGAATCATACTCTTCTAACCCCCAAATCTGATCATATAATTGTTCTTTTGTAAATATATGATTTTCATTGGTCATTAAAAGTAGCAGTAAATCAAATTCTTTATTTGACAAAGGAATTTCCCTAAGATTCACTTTTAAAGTTCTATAATAATTATTTAATTCAATATTTCCATATTTAATAATCCCCTTCTCTGGATCTTGATTATAATAATTTGCTCGTCTTATAATTGAATTAACTCTCGCTAAGAATTCATCAATACCAAAGGGTTTTGTTAAGTAATCATCTGCTCCTAATTTAAGACCCTTTACCTTATCTTTTTCTTCACTTTTAGCAGTTAGCATTAAAACAGGTATACTACTAATTTCTCTTATATTTTCTATTACAGAAAATCCGTCTACTTCTGGCAACATTATATCTAAAATAATCAAATCAAATTTGATTTCTTTCATCTTCTCCAATCCTAAAATTCCATTTTCAACATGTATTGTATGATAGTCCTCTTTCTTTAGGCAATTCACAAGTAATCTTCCTAAATCAATATCATCCTCAACAATTAGTATTCTCATCACCTCTTCCAAATCATTTCCTCCAATCTAAATATAAATTTTCTTATTGCAGATCAATATTAAATAAAATTAAATCCATAGAAATAAAGCACCTATCTCCTTATTTTATATCCTATATTTTTCTATAACAACAAATATTACTCCAACCTATTATAAACAATAAACTTCACAATGCCTTAAGTATACCACAATGATATAGTAAATAGTTGGTATCCATTTGGTGAAAACTTAAATTTTCTATAATTATTTAAAGGCGCTTTCTTTTACTCAATAGAGACATTCTCTCTCATAATTATATTAAACCTTTAGTAATATTGTAATTTTATATCCTGATGTACTTGCATAATATTTTATTTTCTCTAATAAGTCATCTAACTTTTTTAATAATTTTTTAATTAATTCTATATAATTAAGAATTCTTGAAACGATTGATGGATTTTTTCCTCTAGATAAAATCCTGTTCTTTATTATGGTAAATAATATTGATGGAGAATGAAGCGGAATTTGTAGCCACTTAGGCCATGAGATATTATTTAGATGAATAGTTAAAAATATGAACAATAATATATTTGTAACCATATTGTAATCCTTATATAACCTGTTTGAAACTTTTTCTAGCTCCCTAACTAGTATAATTAAATTAAAAATTATAATTAACATTAGTTTAAATTGAGGAAGTAGGAGGAGAACTTACATATTGAATACTATACATAATCGTCGTTATATATCAGGATTAGATGGACTTCGTGCCTTTGCAATTTTATCAGTAGTTTTTTATCACTTTAGTTTTAGTTGGGCTAAGGGAGGTTTCTTAGGAGTTGACATCTTTTTTGTCTTATCTGGTTATTTAGTAACCTCTAAGATTTTATTATCACAAGAAAATTTCAAATTAAGAACTTTTTGGAAAAATCGTATTAGCAGGCTATTACCCTCTGCTTATTTAATGATTATGATTACCGTCTTATGGGTAATCTTTTTTAACCATAGACTTTTGACAAACCTCTTAGGTGATACAATATCTTCTATTTCATATACAACTAATTGGTGGTTTATTTTTCATAAGCTTTCCTATTTTGATAGCTTTGGTTCACCGTCTCCCTTGAAACATATTTGGTTTTTGGCAGTACAAGAGCAATTCTACATCTTATGGCCTTTTATACTTATGATAGTATTAAAAAATACTAAAAAAACTAAGAAGCTTTCGTATATAATTTTTATCGGAGCCTTGCTTTCAGCAACTTTGATGGGTATACTTTATGATCCAGCTGCTGATCCAAGCCGTGTATATTATGGCACAGATACCCGTGCTTTTGAATTATTAATAGGAAGTTTTCTAGCAGCTGTTTCAGCAAATAAAAAACCTTTTACTAAGGAAGTTTCTATAAAACACAAAAACCAGCTGAAACTCTTAAGCATTATTACTTTCTCTATCTTTATTTTTAGTGCTGCATTTATAGATGAATATAATTCTTTTTTGTATAGAGGTGGATTATTCCTGTTTAGTCTAAACACAGCTTTGCTTATAGCATGTGTTTGTCATCCAAAAGGGATTTTAGGTCCCATGCTTTCATGGAAACCTCTGCGCTGGATTGGCACAAGATCATATGGAATATACCTTTGGCATTACCCTATTATGGTACTAAGCACCCCTATATACGAAATAGGCAATCCATCCTACTTACGTGTCTTTATTCAACTGACTATTACATGTATTATTGCAGAATTTTCATATCGATTTATAGAGCTGCCAATACGAAAACTTGAGTTTCGAAAATATTATAATTACTTAACCATTAGTTTTTTTAAGAGGAATTCCTTAGCATTTACAAAAAAAACTGCAACTATAATATCAGTTCTAGTGATTATATCCCTTGCTATTGGTATCAATAATATAGTAAGAATAAAATCGAACCTAGAAAATGCAGAAATATATTCATCAGAAACAAATACAGATGAAACTTCTGAGGGCGAGGGTTCTAATGGAGATTCCAATGAAACCAATGAAAAAGATATAAATGTATCTACGGAAAATGATGAAGATATTTCATCAACAGCAGCGGAAGATTATAATGAGATATTGGCTATTGGAGATTCTATTATGTTAGATATTACTCCAACCCTTAATAAGACATATAACAGTATTACAATTGACGGAAAAATTGGAAGGCAAATGTCAGAAGCAATAACTTTAGCTACTAAGTATGCTGAATTTAATGATTCTGATAAAGCAGTTATTATTGAACTAGGAACAAATGGCTACTTTACAAGTAAACAAATTGATGAACTCCTTGACTCTTTTTCAAAGTCACATGTTTTTTTAGTAAATACTCGTGTACCACGTTCTTGGGAAAGCAAGGTCAATAAAATCTTAAAAGAAAAAGCTGAAGAACGAGAAAATATAACCCTAATTGACTGGTATTCTATAGCTTCTGAACATCCTGAATACTTTGAACAAGATGGTGTACATTTAAATTCCAAAGGAAGTGAAGCTCTAGTAGGTCTTATTAGCAAAAATCTAAAGATATAATTTTATTACATTTTGATATATGGTATCCTCAAGGGCTCATCCTTCGGCTCATCATCAGCAACTCTAATGAAGTGGATTAATGATGTCATGAGTTATTGGATTACTTGATTATCTTTCTAATTTTTTAAGCTTCAAGAACTACTTACTCTTTCTCTCCATAGATATGGAATATTAGCTATTTTTACAATTCTAATTTGCACAAAGAAATATGTCAAATGGGTATTGCAATACCCATTTGACATATTTCATTAACCTCTGATTTCTAAAAGTTTAGTTTTCAATTCTTCCTCAATTCTATTTAACTCAATTTCTGCTTCCTTCCTCTTCTGATGACCTTCTGCTTGAATACGCATAACTTCATCTAGAGTCGATATTAATGATTCATTAGTAATACGAAGTGTCTCAATATCCACAATTCCTCGCTCTGATTCCTTTGCTGTTTCAATAGTTGCCATTTTAAGTGTTTCAGCATTTTTCCTCAATAGCTGATTCGTCATATCCGTTACTTCTCTTTGAGCTTTTGCAGCCTGACTTGAATGAGTAACCCCCAAAGCTAAAACCATCTGACTTTTCCATAGCGGAATTGTGTTTACGATGGTAGACTGAATTTTTTCAGCCATTATAGTATCATTGCCTTGAACCAAACGAATCTGTGGCGCCATTTGAATCGAAATCATTCTAGTTAATTCCAAATCGTGAATTTTTTTCTCAAAACGGTTACAAATAGCAGTTAAATCGTTAACCGCCTGTGCATCCTCTGGTAAACCACTTGCAGCAGACTTATCTATCAGTACAGGTAGTTCTTCCGCCTGAACCTTAGCCAGTTTCTTTTTACCTGCCATAATATACATAGAAAGCTCTTTAAAATATGTCTTATTAAGCTCATACATCTTATCAAGCATTGCTATATCCTTCAGCAACTGTATCTGATTCTTCTCCAAGGCCTCACAAATTTTATTTATATTAACTTCTGCCTTATCATATTTTGCTTTCATTGCTGTAAGTTTGTTTGATGATTTTTTGAAGAACCCTAAAAATCCTTTCTCCTCTTCCTCTACATCAAAACTTTTCAATTCTGTTACAACACCTGAAAGCATCTCACCAATTTCACCTAGATCTTTAGTTTTCACATTATTTAAGGCTGCTTCAGAAAAGTCTGCTATCTTCTTTTGAGCTCCTACCCCATATTGGAGAATCTGATTCGATTTATTTAAATCAATCTGATTTGCAAAATCGTCAACCATCTTTTTCTCTTCAGGTGAAAGATAGCTTTCATCAAATACTTGCTTTTGAATCTGCACATCATCTTTATTCAATATATCTTTGCTTAGTACTTCTTGAGTTGATGTATCATCACCAAAAGGTTCAAAAGTTAGTGTTGGTATTTCATTATTCATATTTTATCCTCCGCCGTTTTATTTTTTAACTTTCATATTCTTCTCTGTTAATCCTTCTTGTGCAAACATGGTTTCTAATACAGATATATCTGTGGATATATCCATTGCCACATCCTCGAACAAACCATCCAATAAATTTTCAAATGCAAGATTAATGGTATCCATTGTTTCCTCTATTTCTTTCTTGGCATTTGAAATATTCTCTCCTTCTATAGGTTGATAGTCCAATTTCTTATAAGCATCCACCAGTTTCAATGTTGTTGGCAGAAAATATTCCGTGAACTTCTTTATTTCAGGGAATTTTTCCGGATGAAGCTCCACATAATCAAAGATTTTTCCTGTTACTTCTTCTAACCGATCTAGCTTACGTGAAATTTCTTCACCTGGAATTGCGATATTAGCATCTTTAATTTCCATGACGAATTTTCGCCCTTCATCAATTGTTTTTCTAATTTCTGGTTTCAACCCATCAGTTTCATTATTCTTTTCTTCCTCAGTAAACTCTTGGTTTATGGTCTGAGCCTTCTGTTTTTGCTGTTCCTCTAAATCCTTTATTCTCATATTTTCCTGCAGTTCAAGATACTGCTCATAGCATTCATTATTTAACATAAAACAGGTCTCTTTATCATCAATATGTCCTTCAGGAAACATACCTTTAACAATCATTTTTCGCAGATCTTTCACCGTAGCTTTATTACTTAATCCTGTTGTAGAAGAAAGATCCTTAATTAAGCAGTAATTACGCCCATACATCTTTACTATATACCTTTGAAATCTTTTTAATCTTTTACGAATCCTGCTTCCATTCACCCATAAAATTATACCTGCTATAAAAAGAGGAAACAATCCCATAGCAATGGTATGAAATACACCCCTTCCTCCAATCAGATATCCTAATAAGGTTAATACAATTACTGCTATTCCAAATGCAGTACTTCCTATAACTCCAAATACAGTAAGCAATATACCTGATACTTGTCCAACAGGAACAGTGAACTTAGTTGGTCTTAAAGCTACCTTACCACGACTGTAAGAGTTATTGTAATTACTCATGGTATTATAGTTGTTTATTTGTTGTTTTTGTTCATTCAGTATCTGTGAATCCTTTTGGTATCTATGCTTATAATCATTAATCTTAATACGCTTACTATTACAAGTTTGATTGTTCCAGTTATGATGATTCTCTTGTTTCCAATCAATTGATCTTTTAACCTCATCAAGCGCACCTTTAACAACACTCTCAATATCGCGATTTAAGCTTTTAAAATTCCCATTATTCAACGCATCCTGAACTATATCTTTAATTTGGTTCCCTAAATTTAAATTACCCCGCCTATTCATATTTCCCTCCAAGTGATTAACTTTAGAATATGTCTTTCTCTATAGTACTAAATATATTTTTATCATTGCGTAAATCATACCATATCTTATTTTCGAAATCAACTATCATTGAAAGGGTATTTTTATTGTATATATCTATCTACCTTACTTTAGAATACGCAAATTTGCAGAATCAATTCATCACAATATATTATCATAAATTTACATTGCTCCTTATACATCTTCCTCCTCGTATAATATAGTTACAGTTTAATAACTGTATCTCTTTTCTATCTCAC
>NZ_CABSQO010000031.1:0-46510 GCF_902479755.1 uncultured Tissierella sp.
TAGAGCAATTCTATGAAGATATTGTACTATTTTTTCATATTTAGTTTACAGAGCCTTTTCATATTATAAAAGTATAATAATAAAGGTAAAGGAGTAATCTCAATTATAAATGTTACTCCTTACCTATTCATCGCTGCTTTAAAAAATCATCTTACTTTATATCATTATAGTAAATACTGCCATTCTCTGTAACAAGAAGACCCTCAATATCATTTCGATAAGCACAGTATTCTACATCAGAATAAAGTGGAACCATTGCACAATCCTCAAATATACTCATCTGAATATCAGAAATCAATTGAGTACGTTTATCAGAATCTGGCTCATTTACACATTGATTTACCAAATCCTTGTATGCTTGGAATCCTTCCTTAGATTTGCTATTAAGGTCATAGTAGCAATAGTTTAAGATAAGAATTGGCTCTCCCCATTGAAGCACTTCTATTCCAGCATCATAATCATCTGCATTTATTTTCTCATATATATAGTTCCAGTCAATAGTCTCAATGCTCATGTCTATACCGATTTCTTTAAGTTGAAGCTGCATTTCCTGTGCAACGGTGACGCTTGTTCCCGAAGAACGGGCAAGGAAATTAAAGCTAAGTTTTTCACCATCTTTATAAAGGAAACCATCACTATTCATTGTATATCCTGCTTCAGCCAATAGAGCCTTTGCGCCCTCTACATCATTAGAAAGATTTTTTTTGAAATATTCTTCAGCCTTTTGACTATAATTTTGCATAACAGATGTAACCATAGCATACTCAGGCTTAAATGACCCCTGGCACATAACCTCCATAGCATCTCGGTCAAGGGCTTTCATAATAGCCTTACGGACACGAATATCCCTAAGATGCTTGCTATCCTGATTAAGCTCAAAATATTCAATGTTAGGAAAAGTGACATCTAATATTGTTATATCATCAGCTCCTGAAAGCTCAGCATATTGCTCCATATTGATACCTGTTAATATATCAATATCTCCCTCTTTTATAGCAGTATTGAGAGTAAATGCTTCTACATCCGCTATCTTAACAGTTATAGATTCAAGCCTAGAGGGTCCTTTGTTCTCCACTAATGGGTTGGAAGTCATGTAATAGGGATTAGGCTTAAGTATAACGTGGGAACCAGGAACAAACTCATCAACATAAAACTGACCATATGGAAGGGCACCCCAGAGAAGTTCGTCACGAGACATTGATTCAAGCTGCTTTTTACTTATAATTCCCATAAAAGGTTGTGTAAGAAAATATTCTAGGTCAGAGCGATACTCACTAAGATAGCAAATGACATCACGACCATCTACCTCCATGGATTTAATATTACTATATCCATAGCCCCAATCTGAGTCGGGTTCTCCATCACCATCTCTATCCTCAAGCCCATATTCAATTGATGCAATAAAATCCTCAGGTCCTAAAGGAGTGCCATCAGCAAACTTCATGTCTTCTGGAAATGTTAAACGAAAACTCATTCCATCCTCACTCACCTTATAATCAGAGCATATATTTGGAAGGAGCTTAGATGGATCATTGGGATCTTGAATCAAGAAAGTATCTGAAATCAGATTTTGAGAAGTATACCAACTAGAGCAACGGAATAAGTCAGTTCCCATCCATTCGCTATCATGCAAAGTTAATGTCTTGGCTCTCGATAAAGTATCCTTGGATTCACCATTAGAAGCTGACTCTTTAGAGCATCCAGCAGCACTAATTACCATCATCATGACCATTAACAGAACTAAAAATCTCTTTTTCATTCCTTTGTTCCTCCTTATATAATAATCTCAGACATAACGCATTAGCATTTAGTCCTAAATATATAATGATCCAGTATTTAACTAGAAAATTATAATTCGATCAAAAACAACTATCTGAATTTGCTAAAGTAATAAAATTAAACACTCTCCATTTGCCCTTCATAAATGAAACAAGATACTTGATGATTAGAGTTAATACTGTAATTCCTAGGGGTCATATTTTTGCAACGATCAGTAACTTGTCTACAGCGCGAACTGAAACGACAGCCATCTGGCAAATTTATGAGACTACCTGGATCCCCTCCCATTAGCTCTTTTTTCTTTCCCCTAAGCTTGGGGTCAAGTATGGGTGATGCCGCCATAAGTCCATTAGTATAAGGATGCTTAGATTTATCCACTACCTCATTTGTAGGACCAAATTCTACTAGCTTTCCTAGATACATAACTGCAACTCTATCACTTATATATCGTATAACATTAAGGTCATGAGTTATCACCACATATGTCAACCCCATGTCCTCCTGCAAATCCAAAAGTAAATTGAGTATCTGTGCCTGAACTGAAATATCAAGAGCTGATGTAGGCTCATCCAAAATCATTATCTTTGGTTTGAGAACTAAGGCACGAGCAATGGCTATACGTTGAAGTTGTCCCCCGGAAAGTTGATGAGGATAACTATTAAGATACCTTCTATCCATTTTTACCATATCAAGTGCCTCATTAGCCTTCTCCATAGCCTCCTTCTTAGATTTTCCATGTAATATCATAGGTCGCATAATGGAACTTGCAACTGTTTGCCTAGGATTAAGATTTGATGCCGGATCTTGAAATACTACAGCTACATCTGTTCGAAGACGCTTTTCTTCTTCCTTAGTAGCACATCTCATATCTATACCATCTACCATAACTGAACCTTCCGTCGGTCTAGTGAGATTAAGTATTACCCTAGCAAGAGTAGTCTTTCCGCTACCAGACTCTCCAACAATTCCCACTATTTCTCCCTTATTAATAGTCAAGCTAATGTCATCAACAGCTTTAACCATCTGTTTTTTTCTGCCAAAGATCCCCTCTGATATTGTGAAATACTTCTTCAACCCCTCAATAACTATCATCGGTTCCTTAGTATTAGTACAAACATTCGCAGCTTTATTCATTAAAGGGCCTCCTCTCCGAAATGACAGCGAAAAAAGTGATCTTTGCTGACATTTCTAGTCTGTGGGTCAACACTGAAACATATATCCTTTGCCAGAGGACATCTGTTAGCAAAGCGACACCCTGGCTTCACATCTGTAAGTCTAGGTACTGCCCCATCTATGGTTTGAAGTCTTCCCTCAAACTTGGTCTTACGAGGTAATGCCTTCATCAAAAGCCGTGTATAGGGATGCATTGGGTTTTCAAATATCTGAAATACATCTCCTTGCTCCACTATCTCCCCGGCATACATAACCCCTATCCTATCTGCAACCTCAGCAACCAAACCAAAGTTATGGGTTATAAGCATTATAGATGTAGAAAATTTCTTTTTTAATTCTTCAATTATTTGAAGTATTTGTGCTTCTATAGTAACATCTAGAGCCGTTGTAGGCTCATCTGCTATCAAAAGTTCTGGATTTCGTGAAAGCATCATAGCTATCATTACCCTTTGACGCATCCCTCCAGAAAGCTCATGAGGAAAACTATGAACACGTTTTTCAGCGTCTGGCATCTTTACATCTCGATAGAGTTTCACCACCTGTTCCCAAACTTCTAGACGATTTTTATTGTCCATATATATAGCCTCAGCCACCTGTGCTCCTGTAGTATATACAGGATTAAGAGAATCCAATGGATTTTGAAATATCATGCCAATGTGTTTCCCACGAATTTTTTCCATCTGGTTGTCAGTCATGTCATTTAGCTTTTCTCCCTTAAAATATATCCCTCCACTTATACGCTCATTATGATCAGGAAGCAATCTCATTATGCTATGTGCAATTGTAGATTTCCCGCAGCCAGATTCACCTACAATCGCAAAGATTTCACCACGATTTATTGTCAAATTGACATCTTTTACAGCGGAAAGATATCCCCCCTTAACCTTGTATTCTATACTAAGATTATCTAGTCTTAATAACTCTTCACTCATTTCTTATACCTCCTTATTGGGAATTGAGACGTGGATCAAGCAAGTCACGTAATCCCTCTCCCAATAGATTAAATCCTAACACTGTATATACCAGTGCAAGTCCTGGGAAGATGCTCATCCATTGTGCACGATTAATGTATTTCATACCTTGGGCAATGGCAAGACCCCAGTCAGGAGATGGTGGCTGAGATCCAAGTCCTAGAAAACTCAAAGTTGTAGTGGACATTATAGTTCCTGGAAGATTCATGGACACCAAAACTATAAGTGACGGAATGACATTAGGCAATATATATCTAAACATCAAGGCCATTGGTTTTTCACCAAAAGCTATACCAGTTTCTATAAATGCCATGTTTTTTAATGCCATAGTCTTAGCACGCACAGTCCTTGCATAACTAGCCCAGTTTACGAGAGATATAGCTATAATAGAGTTTGTGAGACCTTTACCTAGGACTGTTACAACTGCCAATGCTAATATGGTGCCTGGTATACACCAAGTAACATCTACTATGAACATCAATATCTTATCAACTACTCCTCCAAAAAAACCACTTATAAGACCTATAGTCACTCCAAGAGTAAGTTGAATGGCTGCACCCAGAAGTGCAACCTTTAGGGTTATACGCGTTCCATTGATGATACGGCTAAACATATCCCGTCCAAAATCATCTGTGCCAAACCAATAGGTTCTACTAGGTCCTTGAAGTACTGCCTCCTTATGAGCCTCATCAAAAGGAAAAGGAGCTATTTCTTCTGCAAAAATAGCCAATATAACTACACTAATAAGAATTAAAAGACCTACCATAAAATTAATATTTTTCCAACTTGATTCAAAAAACTCCTTTGCTGGACTACTATTCATTAACGATCACCTCCCGAAATCGAAACTCTTATTCTTGGATCTAATAATCCTATAATAATATCACTAATTATATTAGATATAACAGTAAGCAATGAAATCACTAGAACACAACCCTGTACAACAGCATAATCCTGCTGAACAATAGAATTTATCATTAAGCTTCCCATACCTGGTATAGCAAAAATTCTCTCAGTTATAACTGCACCAGAAATCAACCAAGGAATAGACATAAATACTAAAACAGTTATAAGTATCAAAGCATTGCGAAGTACGTGTTTTATCATTACCCTACGTTCTGACAATCCCTTTGCATAAGCCGTAAGTACATATTTTTCACGGAAAACATCCAAAACTTCACTCTTAGTAAGACGTATGGTGCCTGCCAAACTTCCTATGACACCGCTAGCAATAGGAAGTATAAAATGTTTTGACGTTTCATATCCACTAAGAGGAAACCATTTTAGCTTTATACCGAATACAAGTATTAACAAAACTGAAATCCAAAATCCAGGAATAGCAGTTAACAAAAGTGTAATATTCACTATAATCCTGTCAATAAATGTATCCTTTTTATAAGCACAAAATAGACCTAAAGGCACCGCTATTAGTATTTCCATTAGGAGAATCCAACCGCATAGCTTAAGGCTTATGGGAATCCGCATTTTCATCATTTCCCATACTGGCTGTCTGTTCCTAAGGGAAATTCCAAAGTCCATTTTGGTAACTATACCTTTTATCCATTTCCAATATTGTTCGGATAAAGGACGATCAAGCCCAAACTCGGATTTCATTGCTTGACGTCGCTCGGGTGGAACTTTTCTGTCAACTAGCAGATCAATGGGATCTCCCGGCATAAGATGAAGCATGCTAAATACCAGCACTGTTACTACAAACACAAGAAATACTCCAATAATTAATCGCCTGATTATATAGTCTCTCAACAGATCATCTCCTTATTAGTATACTTGTCCTCATATGGGACATTAAATTCATAAAGCAAATCCTACTCTCCAAAGCAATTGATAGAAAAGCTTCCCTATAACTGAATGTATCTTTATTTAATTACATCAATTATTGTTGCAATTTTCATGCCATTTAGAAGTTATTGAATATTCTTAGTTTTTTAGAGTTTCAAAAAAAATAAGGGATGTTTTACATCCCTTTTACATGCCCATTTCTTCATCATCCGTGATGAAGAATCTTTTCTATTAATTTAATCTTGGCCCCTACCATTTTCTTCCTGATAGCTTCCTTCTCCTCTGCCCTTCTAAATCATAATAAATTGTTCTTGATACTACAAAACTATTTTTCCTTAAAAATTCTCTATTAAAGTACTCAAAATATGCTCCTGGAGAAATTAATCCTTGGATTTTCACTAAATCTATTCCTGCTTGACCAACTATAGTATCTGCCAGAAGAACACAATTTGTATTCATAGCGAAATAGGTTTTAAAAGGACCTTTTATGAATTTATAAAACTTTCCTTTAAGGTTTTCATATAGTATACTGGAATAATCTTTATATGGTTTCTCAGGTCTTATACCCATTTCTTCATCTATTCTGCTTTTAGGCTTCCATTCATATAAGTTCTCATGGATCTCCTCTATTTTCTCTCTAACTCTTATTTTTTGCTCCTTTGTCAGCTTAAGTCCAAAACCAAAAAGAGTCTTTCCTAAATGAGACTGAGAAAAGGCTATATATTTTTCTTTATCTTCAATTTCCACTAAAACCCCATCAGATATAAGTCCGCCTAACTTAAATGTAGATTCATCATAACATCCATAGGTCATGATCTTCCCTTCAAACCAAATATCAACATGGCCAAAGGCATAGGTTCCTTTTTCTGCTACATGTATGAAAACCTCTAAATCACAAGGAGTATTTTCTTTGAAATAAACTAAATCTTTTTGACTCAACTCTTCTGTTTCAAAAGCCTTATTTATCTCCATTAAAATCTTATGAGGAATAAGAGCAACCATAAAAACAGGAAGGCTTATTCTAAACCTTCTTTTAAAGGAGTTCTTTGTTTCTAAAGGAAGTCCTTCCAATAGTCCATCCATAAGAAAGGTAAATCCATAGAATAGAAAAAATGTTCCTATTAGATTTGAAAGAGGTACAAGATATGCTAAAGGTTTAGTAACCATCATTATTCCAAAGAAGGTCAAAACAATTGCACCTACTAAAATAAAAAATCTTCTAGATACTTTATTTTTTCTATATTGTAAATAAATCAAAAATCTAACAACTCCACTAAAAAAAGCATAAATTCCAAAGGCTATAGGAAGGACTGAGACTACTTCTTCAGGGATAAAGTAAATAATTAACGCCATTACTAAATTAACTACAAACCCAAATAACCTTGATATAGCAGTAAGTCGTTTTTTTCTAAGGGGTGTGAAACCCATAAGCTGAAACATCGCTATAATAGCAAAGAGTATCACTAATAGGTTTAATAAACTTCTTACTGCAAACATAAGGATATTCTTTTGTGTTAAAAATATTATCCCAAGACCTAAGTATAGAAGTCCTGAAAAAACCATTGAAAAAACATCGATATCCTTTATCTTTAAATACTTAATGTCCATATATCTTCACCTGCCTAATATATCTTTTAATACATTTCTAATTATTTCTAATTTATATAATAGATACCCTTTTCTACATTATATTATAAAATAGATCATAATAGACAGTTCTTCTATAAAACAAAAGAAAACTCTAGAAATATTCCATTATAATAATTAAGTAAAAATAAAAAATATTAGTGAACTCACTAATATTTTTTATTTTTACTTAATTTCTAATTATCTAAAATTAAGCTTTGTTTCCAAACAATTGTCTTAATCTTGGAAATAATATATTATTTTCTAAATGGATATGCTTAAATAAGTCTGATTCCATTTCTTGAAGTTTTTCATATGTTAATTCAAAAGTAGGACATACATCATCAGGAATTTTATAATCATCAGTTACTATCCTTAATTCCTTAAGAATATCACCTGCCCCAGTATGTTCTTTTTCTAATTCGTTGATTATATTTATAGCTCTTTCTAAATCAGCATAAGACTTAGTTCTTGCATATTCTCTAACTGCTGGATATTGCATCGTTTCTTCCTTATTTAAATGTTCTTCCAATTCCATCTTAAGTGTATTAAATAATTTATGGACCTTTGATAGCTCTGGATGACTTTGTCCATGAACTTTTAATATTGTAGTAGTCAGTTTGCTAATCCTCGGAAGCTCATCCCAGAGATATGCATGGTGTTTATTAATTATATACTCAACCAATTCAATAATAGGTGCTTCTTGCCAGTTTATATCTTTGGAATCTAAATTATTTGCAAACTCTTCATACAATTTATTTAAATCATCAAGTATCTTTGTTTCATTAAGCCCTTTTTCTTCTATAGCTACAATCAATGATCTATCTCCACCACAGCAAAAATCTATTTTATTTTCAATAAATATATCTGCAGCTTTTGGAAACTTCGCTACTATCTCACCAATTCTTTCGGAACTATTGAACTTACTCATTTCCATCCCTCCAATTTATTTAAGCTAAGACATCACTATTAAATTTATTCTTATAATAGTATTATATCTCTTATTTTATAATTTAATTATAGAAGAGATTAAATGAGATTACCTTGACCTAGGTCAAAATTTTAGACTTTTCTTATTTTTTAACAACAATTTTTATTATATATATTAGCTTATATAGAATTTATTGAGGGAGAACCCTCCTTGCCGTATAATAGCTATTTGCATAGTATCCCGACATAAGTGTTGTTATCTTTACTACATCTCCCGACTGAGGAGCATGTACAAATTCACCGTTCCCTACATATACCCCTACATGATTTATAGTCTTACCATTCCTTGCAAAAAATACTATATCTCCATATTGTAAATCCTTTTTTGATACATAGGTTCCTGCACTAGCCTGAGACTGTGATGTTCTTGGTAATTCTATTCCCAGCTTTGCAAATAAAGAATAGACCAAACCAGAGCAATCATAACTATTAGGACCTATTCCACCCCATTTATAGGGCTTCCCTAACTCCTTGGGTATAAGACTTTTCAATTTTACCTTTAAAGAATCTTCTTGCCTATTTGCGGTGGCACTTCGGGATACGGTTAAACTATTTCTTGAGGCTCTCTCAGATGCTAAAACCTTATCATACATTCTTTTTACAAGAACTATTGCTTCTTCCCGAGAAGTATATTCATTAGGATTAAATTCATCGTCGCCAACTCCACTTATAACTTCTACACCATATAAATAACCTACAGCTTCCTTTGCCCATAGAGAAATAAGATTGTAATCTTCAAATTTATACTCATATAAATCTGAATAATTATATCTTGGTTTCGCTACCTGTAAGGTACGATATATAATTACACTCACTTGTTCTCGAGTAATGTTTTCATCAGGAGCAAATATTCCATTTTCTTTCCCCGCTACTATTCCTAACTTATTTGCCATTATGATCTTAGGGTTTTGTGTATCAGTAAATGGTTTTTCTTCTCCCAGCATAATTTCTTTTCCACCTAAAACCTCATATAATGATACGGCAAGTTCACTAAATTCTTCACGTGTAATATTATTTCTATAGTCTCCTTGAATCCTCTCAGGGATAAGGTCAATCTCCTTGGCTTTATCAATTTCCTCTTTCGCCCAACCACTTGGATTATCCATTCCATTTTGTGATAAAGCTAAACTAGCATATGTATTTTGGGGCTTTACAGTAATAACAACAATTATAAACATTAAAACTAGGCTAATCTTATTAAATATTTTTATCATTGGTTCCCACCTTTCTAGAAAGTATAGTGATAGAAATTAAACTGTAACCATTTTGTAATGTTTACATATTACCACAAAAACCTATGATTTGTTCCTTCCTTATTAAACCAACCCATCCAATACTTGGTGATTGTCAAACAAAATAAAAACTATCCTACTTATAATGAGTGCTAAAAAATCTAAGCTTAAAGATAAATCTATAAACAAAAGAACAATTACAGATATCCTCCATAATTGCTCTCTTATATTCAACCTAATTACTTTATTCCATATTTTTTTGCATACTCATAGCAGTCTTTTCTTGCCATTTATGTCCTCTATATCGGTGGATAAAAAATGTGGCTCTTACATACCAATCACAAATCATGGCTATCCAGACACCAAACATTCCAAAACCCAAATATCTAGCAAATAATATACCCAGTCCAATCCTTGTAATCCACATGGAACCTATACTTATTATCATGGCATATCGCACATCATTTGCAGCCCTTAGTGTATTTGGAAGAGTAAAGCCCAATGGCCACACTAAGCAAGCATTTATTCCATAGAATATTATTATCTTTCGTGCCAGCGCAGTAGTTTCTGGTGACAGATTATACAACTTAAGTATAAATGGAGATGACAATATTATAATTCCGTTTATCATAGCTAAAGCCATATAAGCATATTTATGAAGTACCTTTGTATAATATCTAGCCTGATCATAATCTCCTGCCCCAACACACTGACTGACTACGGTAACTAAACCCAGTCCTATTGCAGCACCTGGAAGAAATTGAAAGGCGGTAACCGTATTTGCAACTGCATTTGCTGTAATAGCAGCAGTTCCAAAACCTGATACTACACTTAGTAATAATATCTTACCCAGCTGAAACATACTGTTTTCTATTCCATTTGGTATTCCTATCTGAAGGATATTCTTAACCATTTTACTATCAAATTTATATTCGAAGGGCTTACTTATATGGATAACAAGACTTTCATCCCTAAGCAATAAGACTATAATTACAGCAGCTGCAGCCCTAGATAGAAATGTGGGAATAGCAACCCCCTCAACTCCCATACGAAATCCGTATATTAATATTGCATTTCCCACTACATTTATGGTGTTCATTATTAGGGAGGTCTTCATGGTTATTCTAGAATTTCCCATGGCCCTGAATAAGGCCGCCCCACTGTTATATACTGCTATGAATGGAATACTTGCAAATACAATCATCATATAGGTATTTGCATATTCTGCAACGATTGGCTCAATCGATCCAAATACCACGTTTAATATAAAGCTTCTACCAGCATACATCACTGCCATTATAACTAGTGAAATAAGTGTTACAAATACTATGAGCTGTTCTCCTGCCTTTGAAGCTTTTTCATTCTGATTTCTTCCTATATATTGCCCCGCAACCACGGCTCCACCCGTTGCTAGTGCTGCAAATATATTTATAAGCAGAATATTTACTGAATCCACTAAAGATACAGCTGATACTCCGCTTTCCCCAACACTGGCAACCATTATGGTATCTGCCATACCGACAGCAACTGCCAGCAACTGCTCAACTATAAGGGGCATAATGAGATAAATAAGCGTTTTTTTGGAAAAAATATAGTTTTCTTTCATATCTTTCTTCAATGTTTCAAGTCCCTTCAAAATAAAAAATCCATCTAAGTATCAGAAGACAGATTTCCTTAATTTATATAATTTGACATAATTATATTAGAAAAAATTCAACAAGTCAAATCTCATTGTTAAAATTTTTATTACACATAAAGAGAAATATTAAAAACAGGAGATTTCATGAATATTTTCCATTTTTTTCTCCTGCTTTTGAAGAACTTTATTTTATTGGAACAAAATAAATAATATCTTAGATACACAATTTAATTAATATGCATTTTATAAATATTGTAAATTAATTTAAATTCGCATCATACTTATTTTATTTAGTGTTAATTTTATGCTTCTTTAAAAATACAAAATTGCATATTAGTGAAATGATAAACACAAAAACAAACAAATATCCTATTGGTATTAATGCGAATGGCTCAACCAATGTCCCATCTGGCAAAATCTTTGCACCTATAACATTATAAGTAATGAAGCAAATTATAGCTGCTAAAGCTGAAACCAACATGGAACCTTTTAGAAATGAAGCCCTTTTATCCCTTTTCCATTTTGCTGAAATATTTTCCACTACTTTTATCTTCTCATCTGAAATAGTTGGCTTTTCTAAACTCATTTTAAGTTTTTCCAATTCTTCTACGCATTGCGTACATTCGACTAAATGTTCTTCTATCAGCAAAGAACTTTCTTTACTACAAACTTTATCATAATACAATGGTAACAAATCTCTAATAACTTCACATGATAATCTCATATTAACTTCTCCTTTAATTTTATTCTTGCACGATGATAAGTGACTCTTGCCCAGCTTTCTGTTTTCCCAAACAATTCAGCTATTTTTGAAAATGATAAATCTCCAAAAAAACGCAATGTAAATACTTCTTTATACGGTTCTTCTAAATTATGGAGTATCTTATGAATTTCAAATACACTTTCATCGTCAACTAATATTTGTTCAAAACCAGAATCAAAAACATCGGCTATATCTTCAATGCTTTCAAAATTGTTTTGTTTTTTCTTTAAATATGAAAAATATGAGTTTTTAGCAATTTGGCAGAGCCAAACACTCATCTTACAATTTCCTTTGAAGCTATCAATATTTTTTAATGCTTTAAAAAATGTTTCTTGTGTTATATCCTCTGCAATACTCTCATTTTTAGAAAGACATAATACATATCTGTATACATCCTTGAAATATTCGGAGTATATTTCTTCAAATTCTGTCACATTCTCACCATCCTTCATATATAAGACTATCATTTTCGTATTTCGTTACAACATTCCACAAAAATTTATTAAGCCACCTACAAAATCAAGTGGCTCAATAAAGAATATATAAATTTTATCTTGAATTAGAATAATATATCTTATAAAGTTATTTCCTTCTTTAAAGCCATTGGAATTATTGCTATTGACTTGTTGCCTTATTCGGACAATGATTGCTTTATGAAGCTAAGTCTTTTATCCTGCTTAAATGATCTTCTTGAAGGATTTCCTTCAACCCTCAAAATTATATCATCTGTTAAATCATAGATTGATGACCAAACAGTATCAAGTCCTTTCTTACGGTCATATTGACACATAAATCCCATCTCTCCAGATAAAAGAGCTTTTGCAAAATCTAGTGAATAATCTTGGATATTAGTAAATGCATTTACTAATGTTTCATATCGCTCATGAGAATGTATATCATCAACACCGTCAAATTGGTATTCTTGCATTTCACAAGATACAAAATGATTGGTTGTAAAGACATAACTTTTTCCTTCCTTAGGGGCTAGGATAACAACCTTATCGCAATTACATTCCACAACTGCAATATTACCAGACTTGTCTGCCAGTGTAATTGTCTGCGGTGAAGCAATAGGAATTTTTTTTAATTCTAAAATAGCTTCATCTGTTGTTTTACATTTCTCTAAAATATATCTGACAAGCATTCCTGCATTAAATCCAGGTTTTATTTTTATGGGATAAATAAAAGTCAATCCAGCTGCTAATCCATGTTCATTGACACCGTCTTCTATTTCTGTCCATGCAGTGGTATTGCCGACAAATGAATAAGCATTATTAAGTTTATAATAAGCGCTGTCACACAACTTTTCCATACTCACAATAAAATCACTATTTTTACCAAAGATGATTTTTCCCTTGTAAGAAAAGGCAAAACAAGAGCATTTATTATCAAATATAAAGCAATACATAGTGAAAAGAAAGTCTGCTATATGCATATAATCAATTTGTAATCCATCTGCCATTCCCTTTATTTCTTCAACTATTTCAGGATAAAATTTCTCATAAATCGGTAGACATTTTGCTGCAAATTCTTTTCTCTCATCATTCATAGGTATGTTATCTATAGGATTAACCCCTTTTTTACGCAATATATCCCCATAACGTAGTCCGGCTTCGTAATGACTGCCTTTCCATCTTGAATGATACATAATTTCACTCTCCTATTTTCAGTTTGAGAGCTAACGTTAACTCATACTACAAGCTTAGTTTAATAAAATTTTTATGTCAAGAACTATATTAATATTGTATATTCCCTTTTATAATTTCCTTATAAATATTCATTTCTAAACTTATTTTATAATAAAAAATCAGGAGAGTTCATGAAATTTTTTCCATGTTCTCTCCTACTTTTGAAGAACTTTATTTTAGGGGGACACAGTACCAAATACCTCAGATATATAATTTAACTAATGTAAATTTATTATGAATGATGTGTCTTAAAAATATTTATAATAAAATAAAACTATTCTATTATCTTTATTGAAGTTAATGGGATTGTTATAGTTTCATTATTGAAATTCACAAACACAGAAACATCATTATAGTTTTTTTCTAAATATTTAATAGAATCGAAGTAACATTTATATATACCAGAATGTGGGAAATTATCATGTTCTATTTCTAATTTCTTATTATATACACTTTCATCCTTTACCAAAATATCTACAAATACTTCAGAAGGTGGCTCAAATTCCTCTGTTACTAATTTAATTACTAATTCACTATTATAACCTATAGCCATATTTAGAGATGCTCTCCATGCATCATTACTCCCTGTCATATCAATAGTCCTATTTTTTGTCATATTATATCTTGCTATATAAAGAATCAAACATATGCCTATAAGTACAATGGTTATTATAATCTTCAAATGATTTCTTTTCATAAATATCACTCCACTAATCTTTCTATTTCAATGAATAATAATAGTAATTACTACATTTTTAAAGATTAATATCAGTCGCACCACATAATTCTACTGATATGCCTTATAAAAGTATTGCCGATTAGTTAAATATTCATATTCCATAATGAATTACATATTTATTTTCATAAATTGCCTTTTGTAATAATGTAGTTAAGTCAATTAATTCCTTTGATGTTTTAGAACGCTTATCAGTTGATATTACTTTATAAAAAGCTTCCAATGATTCTGGCGGAATGATGGTAACTCCCCATCTTGCCAATGCAAAATTAGGTCTACTATAACTATGAAAATAAGTTTTTATAAGAGACAATTCATCCCACCAATCATCTAAAATATCGTCATCAATGACAATACAACTATACTTTTTAGACTCATACTCCAAAGAATAATCTTTATCTTTCTCAAATTTATCTATAATACCAAATTCAGCAACACAAGCCATATTATCACCAACTTTTTTGATACATTATAATTTAAATAATTCTGCATCTGATTAATCATCTATAATCTTACTCCATTCTACCCCATTTCATCTCTTCACCATGTGTATCATATTTTTTTCTTTTAGCTTTGATTTCTTCTATTTCTATTCTATATACATTAGTTCTTTTTAACCCTGTTTTAATAGCCATGTTAAAGTAATCCATCTTTGTTGGAGTGTATTTCTCACATATAAGTTTCATAGCTTTAATTTTTTCTTCCATATCCTCTACTAATTTTACTTTACCTTTTACAACTGCTGACTCATACTCTGTTGTAAAAACACTGCTAATAAGTAATACTGTCTTAGATTCATCCTTTACTATTTCATCTAATTCTTCTTTTGTATAATTTTCTGGTACTTTTACTTCTCCTACAAAAACTACACTAACATTCGGGCTTTTCTCAAATAACTTTACTTTTCTTCCATCCATTGCTGAGTGAAAATATAAGGTATTTTCATCTCTAACAATTGAAAGAGGGATTCCATAAGATTCACTATCTTCATCTACCATGGAAATAACTCCATATCTTGACTTATCTATGATTTGATTTCCAAACTCTGCACTCATTTCTCTGTCTTTTCTTCTCATAATTTTCACCTACCTAATTAATAGATTATTTTAATATCTAAAAATCATTAATTTCCTTATTTCATATTCTATCTAAACAAGCCAAGTTCTTCAAGAGAAATCAGGATTAATATGGGAAGTGATAAGGAGATAAGGAAAGGGAATTATAGTGATTTCAAGGGGTTAAAAAGAAGGGGAAAAGAAAAAGGATATAAAAAAGCAGGAGAGTTCATGGGATTTTTTCCATATTTTCTCCTGCTTTTGAAGAACTTTGTTTTATTAATACAATCTCTCTAGTTTTTATTATATTTCTCTTCTATTATCCATAGCCTTTGCTAAAGTTACCTCATCGAAGTATTCAAGATCTCCTCCTACTGGGATTCCATGAGCTATTCTTGTTACCTTTATTCCTAGTGGTTTTATAAGTCTAGAAATATATAAAGCTGTAGCTTCACCTTCTACTGTTGGATTAGTGGCTAGAACTATTTCTTCTACCACTCCATCGGATAATCTATCTAGAAGTTCTTTTACCCTTATATCATTTGGCCCTACATTATCCATTGGCGATATAACTCCATGAAGTACATGATACTGACCTTTATACTCCTTAGACTTTTCCATGGCAATGATGTCTTTAGCACCTTCTACTACACATATTATGGATTTATCTCTCATAGTATCTCTACATATATGGCATGGATCTTCATCTGTTAAATTACAACATATACTACAAAGTCTTATTTTCTCTTTTGCATTAGTTATGGATTTTGATAGTTTTTCTGCTTCTACTTCTTCCATTTCTAATATATAAAATGCAAGTCTTTGAGCAGTTTTTCTACCGATACCTGGTAATTTTGATAGCTGCTCTATTAAATTTGCTATTGGTAGTGCATACTGCTCCATTATATTACTTCCTCTCTATTAGAACAATCCTGGAATATTCATTCCTCCAGTTAATTTGCTCATTTCCTTGCTCATCATTTCTTCTGCTTTTCTAAGTGCTTCATTAACAGCAGCTAAAACTAAATCTTGTAACATTTCTACATCTTCAGGATCTACTACTCCCTCATCTATTGTTATTGCTAATATCTCTTTCTTTCCATTTGCCTTGCAAGTAACAGCTCCACCACCAGCACTAGCCTCTACTTCTGCCTCTTCAAGCTGTGCTTGCATCTCCTCCATTTGTTTTTGCATTTTTTGCATTTGTTTCATCATATTACCCATATTTCCGCCCATTCCTGGGAATCCACGTTTTGCCATCTTAAATTCTCCTTCCTTATTTTATTTCTACTATATTTTCTCCAAAGAAGTCTATAACCTCTTTTATGGCTTTTTCTTTATTGTCTTTTTCTTCTTTTTTATCTATAGGTTTATCACCTATCATTGTGAATCTTACATCTATATTTTTCTTAAAATATGCTGAAATACCTTGATTTACAACATCTGCATTTGCAGGAGTGCTAATAGCTGCCCTATGAATCCCATAATCAGGTTTGTATCCTATTGTAAGTACATTTCCTGAATAACTAATAGGTTCACCTTCCATAAGTAATGCAAATACGTTGACCTTTATTGCTTTTATTGCTTGAAGTACATTCTGCCAATCATTAACTATTGTCTCAAATTGCAGCTCTTTACCATCATCTATATATATTTCTTTTTTATTTTGTACTTCTTGCTGTTTATCTACTGTTGGCTTTTCTTTTTCAGTTTGTTCTTTTCTAATCTCAGCAGACTTATTCCCATATGTCGCAGACTCTTCTTTTAAAACTTTTTCAGTTTTTATACCCTGTTCAAGTCTTTTTACTCGTTCTTCCAATGAAAGTTCTTCTTCTAGTTTTGTCAGCTGTATAGATGCCATTTCAAGGATAACCCTAGGTTGAGTAGACCATTTAGCCTTTTCGTCTGCTTCCACCAGTATATCTAAGCCCCTCAGTATAAAACCTATACTAATATTTTTGCTCTGGTTTAAATATTTATTTAATGATTCCTCGTCTATGTCAATTAAATCAACTGGATTCTTTGATGTTTTAATTATCATTAAATTTCTAAAATGATTTATTAAATCCTTGATAAACTGATGAATGTCCTTACCGTTTTGAATGACTTCATCTATTGATTGTAGCACATTTTCCAGATTTTTATCTATTATATTTTGTACAATATTCAGTATCATATCTGTATTTACTATTCCTAAAATACTAATTGCATCTGAGTAAGTAATTTCACCACTCCCAAAGGATACACATTGATCAAGTAAACTTAGAGCGTCTCTCATTGCCCCATCGGAATTCCTTGCTATTAGATTTAGTACCTTATCTTCTACATCAATACTTAAGGTGCTACAGATATTTTTCATATTTTCTATTATATCTTTTGTTGTAACTCTTTTAAAATCAAATCTCTGACATCTGGAAAGGATTGTTTGAGGTAACTTTTCAGGCTCAGTGGTAGCTAGTATGAATATTAGATGTTTAGGAGGCTCTTCCAGAGTTTTCAATAGTGCATTAAATGCCTCAGGAGTGAGCATGTGAACCTCATCTATTATATATACCTTATATTTTGTCCTAGCTGGGGGATATATTACTTTATCCCTTAACTCCCTTATATCATCTATTCTTCTATTGCTAGCAGCATCCATCTCTATAACATCCATTATACTTTCATCTAGTATTCCCTTACAGATTTCACATTCATTACATGGATTACCGTCTCTTGAGTTTAAGCAGTTAACTGCTCTAGAAAATATTTTAGCTGTGGAAGTTTTTCCTGTTCCCCTAGTACCTGAAAACAAGTATGCATGGCCAATATTCTCCTTTTGTATTTGATTTTTTAATGTAATTGTTATATGTTTTTGACCTAGGACTTCATCAAAGGTCTTTGGTCTATACTGTCTATATAAGGCTTGATACATATTTTCACCTACATTTATATTAATTATATTATATATTATAACAGAAAAGAGGTATATTTACACTAAATTAATAATTTTACATTTTGGAGATCACATTATCTTAATTATTTTCTTTCAAAGTAAAGGTTGACTTATTAAAGTATTTCAAGTATAATATATTTCTGTAGTGTATAATATTGTTTTGTAGAGCAAAAATCATGGAGAGATGGTTGAGTTGGTCGAAGGCGCTCGCCTGGAAAGCGGGTAGACGTGAAAGCGTCTCGAGGGTTCGAATCCCTCTCTCTCCGCCATTAGAAATTTTTGCCGTGCTAGATGGGGAGGTAGCGGTGCCCTATAACCTGCAATCCGCTATAGCAGGATTGAATTCCCAGTTTAGGCATCTCTGTTGTGAGGTCTGCCCCAAATAAGTGGCAGTGACGATTGGGTCCTGCGCAACGGAAACTCATGAACCCCGTCAGGTCCGGAAGGAAGCAGCGGTAAGTGAATCTTTTCGTGTGCCGTAGGGAAGCCTGATTTGAGTTAACTGTTTGGGTAACGCTTGGAACAGGATTGCCAAAGCTGGGTGCACGGTTACATAAAATAAAATCTGTGGTATATATACCACAGATTTTTTATTTCTATCCTTGAAAAATCTTTCGTGACTTTATATTATGTTCCTCAAGAATTCCCTTTCCATAAGTAAGCCCTGATACTATATTAGGTTCTTCTTTCAATTCTAATCCTTTAAAGCCTATATATATTGGATTTATTACATCTATAGCCTTTCTAAAAAAGGTTGGGTCTTTCTTTATCTGAGCCTCAGTTATCAGTTTGTTCGTATATAGATAAAGAGATCTAAGGTTTGTGGATAACTCATCTTTTTCTCTAAATGTTACTAACAATTCCGTTAATATATCACGAGAATTGTTGATAAGTATACTTAATTTATCATTGTTCTTTTCTTCTATAGCTTGTGATGATTCTTCAAATCTTTCCATCAATCCTTCATGTAATAAAGCTATTAATCCCCAATCATTTGTTGACATTACCTTTTTTTCTAGAGTAATGCATTCCATTTACTGTCACTCCTATCTTTGTAGTAGTTGAAGCACCGTTTGCGGCAATTGATTTGCTTGACTTAGCATTGATGTGCCTGCCTGTTGTAATATATTAAGCTTTGTAAATTCACTCATTTCCTTTGCCATATCTAAATCTTCTATTCTGGATTTAGATGCAGTTAGGTTTTCCGCTGTATTATCTACATTTCTTATGGTGTGTTCAAGTCTGTTTTGAATTGCACCAAGTTTGGAGCGCATGGAGGATACTCTTTCTATGGCATCATTGTAAATCGTAACGGCTTTTTCAAATTCTGTTGACTTTAAATTACCAGCTTCAACTTCAAACTTTCCACTACCTAAATTCTTAATGATGCTCGTTTCAATATTTAATTCTCCAGAGCCAGTTCCTACAATTATATTAATATCTCTCATATCTATCTCAATATATTGATTCTCGTTAGCTCCTATTTGAAGTCTTAGTCCTGATGTACCTGATGGATTTTCTCCATTTAGCAACTTTATGCCATTGAACTCTGTATCTCTTCCTATCATGTTAATCTGTTCAGTTAATTCCCTCATCTCATTTGCTATAGCATCTAAATCATCCTCTTCATATACTCCATTAGCCCCTTGTACACTAAGCTCTCTCATTCTTTGAAGCATTTCATGTACTTCATTTAGTGCACCTTCTGCTGTTTGTATGCATGACACTCCATCTAATGAATTCCTTGAAGCTTGTCTTAGGCCTCTTACTTGTGCTTCCATTTTTTGTGATATAGCAAGACCTGCAGCATCATCTGATGCCCTATTAATTCTCTTACCTGATGAAAGTCTTTCTAAAGATTTTTGTAAGCTATCTGTGTTTACATTTAATAGCCTATGTGTATTTAATGCTGGTATATTATTATTGATTCTCATGGTTTTTATCCCCCTCAAATTTATTTGTATTTTCTATAAATGATATTACTTCTCCTAATATTTGAAACATTTCCTTAGGTAATTTATCAATTTTTTCTTCCATAGATTCCAGATTCAGGTCTATATCTTGACTTAATATATCTGTTGTATATGCCTTTTCAATATGCTTTCGTGATATTAGTCTTTTCTTCATAATATCACCTGCTTATTTAAGCTATATCCCAAATTTTGCAGACCTTTATCTAGAGAATCCAAGTTATTTCTCAAGGCAGTTCCTTCTTCATCTATATTGATTTGAACTTCTCTAGATTTCACATTAAGTTCAATACTTACTGGTCCTAGATTATCAGTTTCAAGACTGATGAAAAACTTCATATTATTTTTATCAATGCCTTTTTGGATATCGGGCACTATGATACTTAAGCTCTTGTATTCATTACCTATTTGTATAGGCAGTTGAAATACCATATCCTTTTTTGATATCTTTGATTGTATCTTTATATACTCTTCCTCTTTTGACTCTTCTCCTTTATTTGTATCAAAAGAATTACCTGAATTACTTAAAGAACTCATCAGCTCTTTATAATCATCCTTGAAACCAGCATCTCCACTTTTAATAGACGTGGATATTTTTTCTTTAAGTAACTCTATACCTTCTTTAAACTCTTCCCTATATTTTGAATTATTAGATTCAGTCATGTCCTTTAAGACATTAACTAATCCCTTTTCTCCATTTAAGAAAGAATTTATATCTTTAATTTCTCTCAAAGTCATGGGAATATGATTCCTCATAATAATTGGTAATATCTTTTCCTCATTTCCCTTGATATCTTTTATTTCCTTGGTCATTTTCTGGCTTTCTTTATACCTGTTTACTTTCTTCTCTATATAATTATTTAATTCATTAAGCGGCATATGTTCCAAAGTTTGACCATCTTTAATACTTTCTTTTACCATATTAATAGTTAAATTATTCCTTGCCCTAAGGTATTCTTCAAATATTAGCCCCTCGTATACTTTATCGACTGAGGCAAAGGTTTCTTGACTTGTAGTTATTTCCTTCTCAGCCATAAATAAGCTATCTAATGTAATGGCATTATATTTCTTGGATGCAAGGGATACTGTATTTACATTTAAATTGTCTCCTAATGTATTCAATATATCAGATATATGAACAGCCTTATCTAGGGTTTTCTGCTCTATACTTAACCCGCTATCTATACTAGTATCTATAATTTCCTTTATGGACTTTAATGTAAAATCTTCTCCATTTTTTATTAGCATCAAGAGGTCTTTGTCTTTAATCTTTCCTAAAACCTCTAAGTTTTTTCTTATGTCTTCTATTTTTTTATTATCTATAGGCTTCTCTATTTCTTCATCATCTTTTTGTTTTTTCAATTCTTCTACTAATTGATTTATAGGTTCTTCTAATGGATTAATATCATTTTCATTTAGCTTGATTATTTCTTCATGTCCTAGTAAATCTATTAACTCTTTTACAGCCTCTTTCATAGCAATTACCTTATTATATTTTTCTTCATCCATTACCATATCATTTACTATAAATTCTCTTAAAATATTGATATTTTCTATACTATGTTCTAAACCTAAATCAGTTAATATTTCTTTTAATCCATCTATAGTTGTTTCTTCTGCTACAGTGAAGACTTCAAAACTTTTTGCTGCCATATTATTATCTATATTGGTTACAGTATAGGAATTATTTAATTTGTATAGATTATTTATATTAAATGATATATCTTCATTCAGCATCTTAATATAGACGCTATCCTTCACGCCCTTTAGATTGTGTAGCTTTGACATTATTTCAATAGTTTTATCTATATTTTCCCTTGTAATTGGAATCTTTTCTTTATGCAAAGCTATTATTGTATCATATACATCTTTTCCCATCTTCTGACCATAGATTTCTTTTGATATTTCCTCAGCTTCTTTATAAGTAAGATCTTTTTCTAGTCTTAAAAATCGTCTCAGAGAAAAAGCTGGTTTTTCTCCTTTTATTACTTCTAGTGCTTGAGCTATTTTTTGAAGGCTTTCTCCTTCCAAATCCACCCCTCTATCTATAAGCTTTACAAATGAATTAGTATCTACGCCTTCTATTATTTTATTTAGATATTCCTTTGACTTTATATAGGAATCCACATTTCCTTTAGTAATTGGTATTCCACTATTAAGCAGAAACTCTACCATCCTAATATTTTCTTCTGTATATTCTAAACCTAGTTCTGCAATTATATCTGATACTTTTCTTGTTTGTTTCTCTTCTTTTACTGCTTCTTCCTTTTCTTCTACTTTGGCAGCAACTATATTTTCCTTTTCAACTATTACGTTATCTCCCAAATTTGCTACTATTTCTTCTTTTAGTCTTATAGAATACTCTACTCTTTTGTTATCTATGGTTTTTTCAATCTTTACATCCTTACCATTCTTCTCTACAAGTACCCCTTCTATATCATAGGGAAGAGTAGGTGTAATTCCATAGCTATTTATTATATTGTCTTTACTACTTGTCTTCAATATTTCCATTGAATTCTTTCCTTTCATAAATACAGTGAATAACTAATAGTTAAAAAGATTAAAAGATCTTAGTATCTACTGGAAACTATTTACTAGGTAAACATACTAAGCGATGTACACAAAATTGAAAATCACAATTTTGGTCCCCTGCTTATATTCACTTTTAACTATTCGCTACCTTATTTATCGTCATTTCATCCAATTTTCTTAAGGGACTTATTATTCATTTTAATATTTCTGCCGATAATATATAATAAAGAAGGCAGGAGGTGTCATCATGAATAAAATTAATAGACTTGGTATGGAAAATATTTCACCTATTGAAATTTCAAGGGCTGTAGATAAAAAAGCTGTAAAGGACACTTTTAAATTGAAATTAAATGAGTTAGAACAAGATCAGATTAGAGCTGAATTAAAATCCTTATATGATAAAATCGAAACTCAATCTAATAAATTATCTAATAAATTATTTATAGATGATTTAATTCAATATAAGAAGCTAGTTAGAGAGTTTTTAAATATAACTGTAAAGAATTCTCATATATTTTTCAAGGAAAATTCCCTAGATAGACGTGGACGTCATAGAATTTATTCATTAGTTAAAAAAGTAGATCAAGAACTAGATGAATTAACACAGGAGTTTTTGGATTTGGAAAATAAAAGAATTAATATATTGAAAAGATTAAACGATATTCAAGGAATATTGATGGATATAATGACCTAGTTATAATAATCTTATAAGATTATTTAGCATAAAAAACAGGAGGTAATTAAAAAATGTCTATTTCAACACTACGCAACAAAATCAATGTACTATTTGGACTACCATTTGCTATTTTACTTATTATTATGGGCCTCTTAATTTACTCCCAGGTCAGTAATACCATCATTCCACTAACAGAGGATATGACTACTGAAATAGTAGTAGCTAGAGCAGGTGAAATAACACAATGGCTTCAAGGAAATAGCCATGAAATTAAGGCTATTGCTTCAGATGAAATTATCAAGTCTGGAGATTTAGAAGCTATAAAGCAATATTTGAAGTATCGAAATTCTTATTTAAGAGAAGACTTTTTATTAATGTGGTTTGCTGATTTAAATGGGGATTTTTATACTACCACAGGTCATAGTGGAAATATTCGACAGAGAGAGGATATAAAGGCAATATTAGATGACAAGAAGGATGTATACATCTCTAATCCTATGATTTCTGAAGTAACTAAAGAGCCTATTGTAGTAATAGCTCATTCTGTATTAGATGACAGAAATAATTTAATCGGTGCCTTTGCTGGAGTAATAAAAATTGATAAACTTACTGAAATAGTTGAGGCGATTAATGTTGGTAATGATAGCTTCGGTATGATTGTAGATGGCTCTGGATTAATTATCGCCCATCCCGATGATGAAGTAAGGTTAAAACTTAACATCTCAGAACTTAGTGATTCTGGATATAAGAACACTGATGGCTTATTTGAGAAGATGCAAGCTGGACAAGCCGATAACCATATCTATACAGATACAAATGGAGTTAAAAGCAATTTAATTTTTTCATCTATTGAAAGTACTCCTAATTGGAATATCGCTGTTAAAATTCCCGTTAGTGAACTACATGCAAGATCTAATCATATTTTAAAAACTATTATTATATTGATATCATCTATTATATTACTAGTAATCCTTATGGTATATTTATTATCAAATGCAATATCTAAACCTATTATTCAAGGATCTAATTTTGCAAAACAAATTGCAAGTTTAGATGCTTCAGATAATTTACCAGACAAGTTAATTAAGAGAAATGATGAAATAGGAATATTGGCAAATTCGTTACAATCTATTACAAATAGCTTAAGAGAATTTATTAATACAGTAGGTAACTCTGCAGATCAAGTGGCTACTGCATCAGAAGTATTAGCAAGTACTTCCGAGCAATCATCTGTGGCTTCTGAGGAAGTATCAAAAACCATAGAGCAAATAGCTGAAGGTGCAACAGAACAAGCTATAAATACAGAAGAAGGTGCAAAGAAAACTGATGAATTAAATAATATTATAGAAGAAGAACTTGTCTACATGGAAAAACTTGCCTCTCAAGCTGACAAGGTTATAAAATTAAAAAATGATGGTGAGTCCATTGTTTCAGAATTAATAGATAAAACTAGGCTAAGCAGCGAAGGTATACAAAAAGTATATCATGGAATTATTGAAACAAATAATAGTACCGTGAAAATACAGTCTGCTAGTAATGTAATACAAAGTATTTCAGAGCAAACAAATCTATTAGCCTTAAACGCCGCTATAGAAGCAGCTAGAGCAGGCGAGGCTGGTAGGGGATTTGCTGTAGTAGCCGAGGAAATAAGGAAATTAGCAGAGCAATCTAATAAGTCTGCTGGTGAAATTGAATCTATAGTTAATAATTTACAGACTAATTCCCGTGTTGATGTAGATATAATCACAGAGGTTTCAGAAATTACAAAAGAACAAGGGTCTAGTGTAGAGATGACTAAAGAAGTTTTTAGTGTAATAGCTAAAGAACTTGAAATAACAAAAGAAATAATAAATGAATTGGGAGCTATTGGTGAGTCCATGGGAAGCAGCAAGGATGAAATAGTTAGCATTCTTCAAAATTTATCTGCTATTGCTGAAGAAAATGCCGCAGCTACTGAAGAGGCCTCTGCTTCTACAGAAGAACAAACAGCTTCCATGGAAGAAATCTATAGTGCTAGTAATAGTATGGCAGATTTAGCTCAAGAATTGAAAAGTTTAGTTTCTAAATTTAAAATTAACTAATTTTTTCAGATAATTGATTTGAATATTTTATATAAACATGGGTATATTCTCTTATAGAGAGAATATAATGACGGTTTTTATACTCTTCCCTAAATAGAAGGAGGAATTACTATGGAAGATATGTTAAAGAAAGTTTTTTTAGCTGGTATTGGTACCTTAGCTTTAACTTATGAAAAAGCTAATGAAATGGTAGGAACACTAGTGGAAAAAGGTAAAATCACTGTAGATCAAGGTAAAGAATTAAATGAAGAATTGAAAAGAGTTATAAACAATAAAGAAACTACTAAAAACGATAAATCTGATTTAAAGGAAATATTAAAAGAGTTAAATCTAGCTACTAAAGAGGATATAGCTAATTTAGAGTTAAGAATTAACAATTTAGAGAAAAACCATTAGTTTGGGGGGAGTAAATACCTTGATTTTTTCAAGGTATTTTTCAATATGGAAAATAATTATACTAAACTACGATTTAAAGAGATTATTTCTGTAGCAATTAAACATGGATTTAAAAACGGAATTGGAAATCCTAAAGAATTAAGGGTAGTCTTAGAGGAATTGGGACCTACCTTTATTAAAATTGGCCAAATATTGTCTACACGGCCTGATATATTACCTAAAGAATATATAATAGAATTAGAAAAACTTCAAGATAGTGTAAAGCCTGAAGATTTCAGCGTAATGAAAAAAATTATTGAAGCAAACTTAAAGAGAAGTATATCCGACGTATTTTTAGATTTCGAAACTACCCCTTTGGCCTCTGCTTCTTTAGCTGAAGTTTATTTGGCAAGGTTAAAAACAGGGGAAAAAATAGTGTTAAAGGTTCAACGCCCTTTTGTAAGGGAAAAAATTCTAGCCGATATCAATATTTTAAAGAGATTATCACCTTTTATTAAATTTACAACAAAAAATGAAGTCCTTGATGTTAAAGAAGTTATTGAAGAAATTAAAATTGCTACAGAAAGGGAACTGGATTTTTTAAATGAAAAGGAAAATATCAAGAAATTTAGTTCAAATAACAAAGATATAAAATATATCAAGGGTATTGTTGTTTACGAAAGATATTGTACTTCTAATATGATAGTAATGGAATTTATTGGTGGAATAAAAATAGATAATATTTCTACTTTATTAGCAGAGGGTTATGATACTAGTGAAATTGCTAAGAAGCTTACTTATAATTATTTTAAGCAAGTTTTTGAAGATGGATTCTTCCATGCAGACCCCCATCCAGGAAATATTTTAATTCATAATAATAAGATTGGGTTTGTTGACTTCGGGTTGATGGGTTGCTTAGATTTAGGAATTAAAAAGAAGTTTAACTCATTTTTAGAAGGGGTCGCCACTAACAATATTGATCTAATGACTAGTTCCATCCTAAGTATTGGTATTAAAAAACATGAAGTTGATATAAATAAACTTTATCAAGATATAAATTTGATTTACAATACATATATAGAAGAATCAATATACAGATATGACTTAGCCCAAATTTTAGAAGAAGTCATAGTTGTTTGTAAAAAGAATAATATCCTTATGCCTAAAGATGTTATTTTACTAGCAAAAGGGATTTTAACTTTGCAGGGAGTTTTAGCTAAGATAGATAAAGACTTAAATATTATGGATATTGCTCTTCCTTATTTTAAAAATAAAATAATAGAAGATAAATTAAAAGATTATGACTTAACCTTATTAGGCAACAAAATTTTCTCCGCCGGAAAGGCCTCTTTAGATTTACCTTTAAAGCTTTCACAAATTATTGATAGAGGGTTGCAAGGCAGATTAAAATTAAACTTACAGTTTAAAAATTCTGATGAAAACTTAAATGAAATTAATAAAATGGTAAATAGAATTATCTTCTCTGTTATTGTGGCAGGACTGCTAGTTAGCTCTTCCTTAGTCATAAATGCTAATGTTGGATTAAAAATTTATGGTATATCTGCAATAGGTATTGTAGGCTATTTAGGTGCTGGATTGGCTGGTTTTTTACTTCTAATCTCAATATTAAAATCAGGAAAATTATAAAGCTGAACAAATAAATTCCCTTTCTTTGGTATCGATCCAAATTAAGGGAATTTTTTATGAAAAAACTTATAAAGGAACATCTGATGTAGATATAGGTCTATTGAAGAAAAAGAAACTACAGTGATTGCTACATTTTACGATGGCAAAAGTATTTATAATTTAAAAAAGAATTAATCTGACAATATTGTAAGATACAAATCTAGTTTGAAAGGGAAATCAATAGGATGATTTCCCTTATTTTTATATAGTATAACATGAGCTAATAGAGAAAGGGGAGAATACTTTGGAAATATTAAGAACTGAAAATCTTACAAAAACTTATGGAATAGGTGATACAAAGGTCACTGCATTGGATAATTTAAATTTGACAATAAGCAAAGGACAATTTGTTTCAATAATTGGATCGAGTGGATCAGGAAAATCTACACTCCTGCATATGTTAGGGGGAGTAGATCGCCCTACAAAAGGAAAAATATATATCGAGGACACTGATATTTCATCAATGGATGAAACTGAATTAGCTTTATTTCGCCGACGAAAGGTAGGACTAATCTATCAGTTTTACAATCTTATTCCCACGTTAAATGTAGAAAAAAATATATTATTACCCATGCTGTTAGATGATATAAAACCTAAAAGAGAAGAATTTGATAAGATTGTAAAAATGCTTGGTTTAAACGAAAGGCTTAATCATCTACCAAATCAACTTTCAGGAGGTCAGCAACAAAGAGTTGCCATAGGACGATCATTAATTTATAAACCCTCCATTATTCTAGCAGATGAACCTACTGGAAATCTTGATAAAAAAAATTCGGAAGCTACTCTTGAGATGTTAAAACTTTCAAATAAAGAGTATAATCAGACTATTTTGTTGATCACTCATGACGAAAAAATTGCATTGTCAGCAGATAGAGTGATTACAATCGATGATGGCAGAATTGTGTCAGATGAGGTGATTAAGTAATGAAGATTATGAGCGAATATACATATCACCATGTGAGAAAGAATAAAAGACATACAGTTTCTATACTAATTGCTATTACAATTGCTTCTGCATTGCTATGTTCACTAAGTATATTTCTACATTCTATATGGCAGACAAAAGTATCCTCAACAATTGAAAAGACAGGTTATTGGCATGGGGAATTATGGGGCTATACATCTGGTGATAAATTAAAATATGTCACAGAAAATCCTGAGATTGAAACCACCATGATTAAAGGACCGTGGGTTACTGCTAAACTTTCCAATGCAAAACGCCCGTATCTATTAATGAGAGATGCAGATACAAATTTTTGGTTGGACATGGGTTTAAAAAATACTCTTACGAAAGGCAGACTGCCTAAAGAGCCTGGAGAAATTGTTGTGCCAAAAGTATTTTTCTTGGATAATCCTTCGTATAAAATTGGTGATAAGTTAACTCTTCCTATAGGTGATCGCATGTTGGGGAGTGAAGTAATTGAAACTCAATCTGCTAAACAATCAAAAGAATTAGACGAGACTTTTAAGACAACAGGAACTAAGACATATACCATAGTTGGAGAATTAGATATTTCTAGTACTTCTGCATACCTTGGATATTTTGCCATGGGATACTTGGATACTTCACAAATTCAACCTGAAGATGAACTTACGGTTTATATGCGTTTTGTGAAACCTCGTAAAATCTATGAAACATTACCGCAGATTGCGGAATCTACGGGATTAACCGAAGATGAATATGGACAGTATGCAGTTAGGTATAATACACATCTATTAAAATTATATGGGATTAACAATAAAAGTAATACAAACATTCAACTCATTATGGTGCTAGTAATGGCAATAACAATAATTTTATTAGTTATGGGGGCATTTATTCTTATTATCTATAATGCATTTTCTTTATCTGCTAACAGCAGAATTAAGGAGCTAAGTATTCTAAAAAGTTTAGGAGCAACTCCAAGACAAATTAGGTATTCTGTTCTCTATGAAGGACTTTTGCTCTGGATTATTCAATTGCCAATTGGTATCATGATAGGATATCTATTTAGTCATATGGTGTTTTCTAAAGTTAATGAAATTCTTAGTGTTACAGAAGATTATATGAATATATATGTTTCCTTTTCATGGGTAGTAGTTATTTTTTCTATCATCATCTCATTGATTACCGTTTTAGTTTCAGCATATATTCCAGCAAGAAAAGTGGCGAAAGTATCAGCTATTGCAGGGATACGTCAAAATAGTACTAAAGTAAAATTAAAAAAACAAAAATCTCACTCAATAATCAAAAAAATATTTGGTATAGAAGGTGAAATATCAAGCGCACAGTTTTCAGCTAGCAAAAGGACTTTACGTACGGCTATCCTATCTCTTTCAATGTGTTTTATCTTAGTAGCAGGGTATATTAACATTATGTCCATCTACAATTTGGCCAGTTCTACCAATGAAACGCCTAAACATGATATGAAGGTTAATCTAGATATTATTGATGAACCAAGTGATGAGATGATAAATGAAATTATTTCCGTGCCTGAAGTTAGGGAGAGTATCGTTAGAAGACAGGTACGCACTTCAACCTATGTAACATCAGAACAGGAGTCAGATGTTTTCGCTGAATCTGGAGGGTTTGATGAGGTAGACCTCAAATATAATGTATTGAGTGAACAAGGAAAGCATAGAATTATAGTAAATTTAGTTGGATTAAGCGATAAATCATTTAAAAAGTATTGTGAAGAAATTGGTGCTGATGTTGAGGCATATTATCAGGATGGTATGATAACAGGAGTATTGTTAGATAGCACATATCATAGGCCAGATAATTCAAAAGTTGTGGAAAAAATACCATTATTAAATATAAAAGAAGGACATGAGCTAGTTTTATATGAAAAAGCAGAAAATTACATGAATACAAATTATAGATTTAATGTTCAAGTGGGCCATGTTACAGAGATTTCTCCCAGTGAACTAAGAATGCATAGATACAACTTAGCCTTTATAGTTCCTATGAAAACTTATGAGCAAATAGTTAGTAATTTTATGCCAGAGCGTATGCGTGAATACAGTATTATGTCAATTGATTTATTAGTGGGTGATGAGGCTAGTCCACGTGTGAAGGAAAAACTAACACAGATTTGTAGTTCTTATCTTGGATCCGATGATTTTAGTATATGGACTCTATTGGAAGACAAGAATCGTGAAGAACTGGTTCAAAAAGCCGTAGGCATTAGTGTTTTTGCTGTAGCCTTATTGATTGGGATAATTGGTATTTTTAACGCTTTTTCTACCATTTCCAATAATCTTAGACTACGCAGAAGAGAATTTGCTATGCTTCGGTCAGTAGGATTAACACCAAAGGGATTAAATAAAATATTGATGTTAGAAGGTTTGTTCTTCGCATTAACACCGATTATTGTTAGTATCCCAATAGTATTATTTATTTGTTGGTTTATGTTAAGATTAACGCCAATCACATGGCCTGAGTTTATATCTGTTTTTCCAGTTGGGCCAATTTTAACCTATGCTACTCTTATAATCGTATCTATAGTTTTAGCCTATTGGGTTTCTTCAACGTCCGTTAAAAAAAGTAATGTAGTAGAAGCAATCAAAGATGAAATAGTATAATACTAGAACCTGCTATAAAAACCGGTAAATTGATAGTAATTAAATCCATCATCTACCGGTTTTTGTTATGATTTAATGCTTTCATACTCTTTAATATTTCGATAAAATGTATTATTTTTAAGATTTAGATACTCCATTGATTATAGGGTAGTATCAGCAAAATGAGAACTTACAACGCGAAGCAATTTTTGATACTATAATTAAGTTTTTTAACAATGCTAAGTAATATTTAAGGGAAGTTGTAATTTACAGAAAAATCTCAGCAAATTCTATCTATGGCACCAATGATTATTTCCTTATATCCATTAATATCATCTACACTCAGCATAGGTATTTTCCAATATTTTATATATTCAGTAGGCACTAATAAGGATATAACCGCAGCATTATCCGGTACAATCCCAGGGGATCTAACCACTTCATGTAAGCTGTTGGACATAAAAGTAACCCCCCCAGCATCCTCACTAATCAATTTTGCCATATCTGCAAGTATTTCAACCTTATCTGTAGAATCATCTACTGACTTTAATTCTTCTCCCAATCTAATAATTTTATTAGCAAAATCCACCGTAGCCTTTGCCAGCTGTCCCTTCTCTTGAGGAAGCGAATCCGTAAAATATATATAAGGAATTCCAGCTTCTTTAGCAGCTTCAGATAATACTTTCGCTAAAAATAGGTTATCAAGCCCTTCTTGAGCACGAAATAAAAATGTAAGTTCTTCAATATCATCAGATACCTTTGGTATATATGCCTTACTTTCTACAATAATAGTAGGAATATTATCAATTCCAATGCTTTTCATCAATTCCCCTTTCACTCCAATAGCAGTATTACCTTCATTATCTTCATTGGGACCGATTCCCCCTTCAGATCCGTTAATATTTAATAGCAGTGAGACAGGAATCCCATTAATATCAGCAATCATTCCAGCCATTTTATCAATTCTTCCAGAATATTTTTGAGAAGTTATATGAACCTTATTAGGATTCTTTTTATGGAAGGAATCTAATACTGCTAATGCTATGGCACCCTGCAAAGCAGCTGGGACCTCCATAACACCTTGACCATACATACGTCCAAATGCTTTTATTGCCGTTCTTTGTGTATATATCCCATCTTCATCAACAGCTCTATTCATTAACTCTAATTCCATAGGTGTTATACCACGACGACAAAATGTTCTTCCAATCCCTCCCCCATAAGTCTCTACTACCATATCCCCCTTTAAGAGGTCTCCTTTAACATGTTTTATACGTGTATCTACATTTAAAACTTCTCTCATTAAGGAAGCAACTACTGCAAATCCTACAGAATCATCTTGAACGAAAGAACTATGACTATGCACATGTCCTACGCCCACATGCCCTACAATGGCGATTTTGCTTTTGGTTTTATTTGAAATAGTAATGATATAATCTTTCATAACTTTGTCCTTCATCATTATTTTTATTTTACAGCAAATTTTGAATCATAAACTAACTTTCCATCTACATAAGTTTTAACTACCTTTGTGTCAAGAATGTCCTCTTCATAGGATAAATTAAATAAATCTTTATCTAATATAATAAAGTCTGCCAACTTACCTTTAGTAATTGTTCCTTTGATATTTTCTTCATTCGAGGCATATGCACCTTCAACAGTATAAGCATATATTGCTTCATACATATTCAATCTTTCATTAGGTAAATATACTTTCTTCTGATTTCCATTAATATTCTTTCTTGTTACTGCGGTATATATATTAGCCATAGGATTAAAAGACTCCACTGGACAATCCGTCCCAAAAGGTATATGAATACCTTTATCCATCATAGTTTTCCATGCATAAGAAGTCTGCGCTAAATCATAACCAACTCGATCAATAACTATATTCATATCATAGTCAATGAAAATAGGTTGGATAAAAGCCAATACATTTAATTCTTTAAATCGTTCTAATATTTCTTCATCAGTAATTTGACAATGAACAATTCCATGTCGTATATGATTTTTGGGATTTTTCTTCTGTGCCTTTTCAATGGCATCTAATGACATCTCTATAGCCCTATCACCTATGGCATGTATAGCTACCGGACAATTATTTTCATGAGAAATCATTACCATATTATCTAAATCTTCTTGTGTAAATATCTCTAATCCTTTAGTTGATGCGTCATCTGCATATGGATTTCTCAATGCTGCTGTACGAGCTCCTAGGGATCCATCACACAATAGCTTTATAGAAGTTATACGATATCTATTGGTCCCCCACCCTGCAGTATAACCTTTTTTAAAAAATTCTTCAAGTGATGGAGGATTCTCAAATAAGCATTGTTCTCCTATACGAACCTTTAATTGCCCAGCCTTCTCTAACTCCTCAAAAGCTTGAAAAAGCAAATCATAATCCCTGCTAGGCATATATCCGATATCATCTGTTTGTACTGAAGTTAAACCTGCTGATAATAATCTCTCCTGTGCATCTACAACTATCTCTTTAGTATTCTCTAGATTCAAACTAGAAATTTTAACCTTAATTCTTTCTAAAAGGCTCTCTTTAATAACTCCATTTGGTTCTCCATTAGGTAATAATTCTACTAAATCTCCATATTCTTTTGCAGTTTCTTTATTTAGACCAATGTCCCTCATAGCAGCAGTATTAAGTACTCCTATGTGAAAACATGCACGCATAATAATAGTAGGTACATCACCTGTTATCTCATCTAAATCAAATTTATTAGGAAATCTTTTTTCATCCTGGAAATAATCTTGATTCCATCCTTCCCCTTCAAGCCAATTTTTGTCTTCTTTAGTTCTATTCTCCATTGCAGATTTTATACGAGTCCTGATTTCATTTATACTAGTAGTTCCAACTAAATCAACACTTCGTAAGCTCTTAGCAAGATGTATAAAATGCATATGAGAATCATTTAATCCTGGAATCACTAGATGCCCTTCTAAGTCAATCTCTTCCTTTGCGTTTCCATGTTCCCTCAAGTACTCATAAGCACCATTTTGTGTGCCTACATATACAAATTTGTTTTCATTTATGACCATTGCCTCGGCTTGAGGCAATGTAGAATCCATAGTTTGTATGTTACCATTTTTAAATAGTATCATTACCTAATCCCGCCTCCCTTTTATTCTTTTTATCAAAATATATATAAACTAAAGCTCCTAAAGCTGGAACTATAAAGCCAATTAATGCAGTAACTGGATCTTCAACAAATGTATTGATCATTAGTCCCGCAAATATTAGAACTGTTATTATTACTGTGATTGGATATCCCCATACCTTATAAGGTCTATCTAAAGATGGAAATCTCTTTCTGTAAATAAACACGGCTAAAATACATAAAACATTAAAAAACATCCCTATAAAGACTACCATTGATGTAAGTTGATCAAGACTTCTCGATAGTACTAAAAGAACTGAAATAATACATTGTCCTATTAAAGATGCAGTTGGAACCTTATATTTAGGATGCAATTTTTTATAACTCTTGAAGAAGTGACCCTCTTCAGCCATTGCATAATATGTTCTTGAAAAGGTTAAAATCATTCCATTAAGTGAACCAAACATAGAAACAACCATACCTAAAATAACGATTATTCCTCCAACATTACCGAAAATAGTCTTGGCAACTTCAGTACCAAGGTAAAAGTCTCCACTATTAATCATAGAAACCACCTTCTCATGTGGTAATACTTTATAAATAGAGTAGTTAAATAATGTATATAAAATTGTAATTCCACCAATAGCAATAATTAAAGAAAGAGGTAAATTTTTCTTAGGGTTTTTCATTTCTTCTGCTACGGTATTTAAGTTTGTCCAACCTTCATATGCCCATAACGTAGCAACTGTAGCAAAGGCTATCATTCCTATTATACTACTAAATGTAACTGTATTTCCACCAGCTGGAATAAGACTAAGATTAGGGGTTTGCCTACCAAATATTAAAGCTCCGCCCATAATCAATATAATAGGTATCAATTTGGCAATCATTGAAAGGTTTTGTAAAATAGAACCTTTTTTAACGCCAAAATAATTATAAGCCGTAAGCATAACTATTAATCCAATAGCTATTACTTTAATAGCAATATCACTAAGATCAAAGAAAGCTCTTAATGCTGTTGGAAGTGCAATAGCAACAGCTGAAATAGACCCTGCTCCACTGATAAGCCAGCTTCCAAAACCATACATAAATCCAACCACAGGATGATAAGCTTCGTTCAAGTAAACTACCATTCCACCTGCTACAGGACGGGATGCTCCTAATTCGGCGAAACAGAGACCTCCAAGTAATGAAATTAATCCTCCTATTATCCAACATAGTAATGAAAGTCCCATACTCATACCTGTTCGCTGCATAACATAGGAGCCTAGATAGAAAATGCCAGATCCTATCATAATACCACCTATAATACTTACACCACCAAAAACACCAATCTCCTGCCTAAATTTAGCATCATTTGCTTCGTTTTCATTTAGCTTCTGCTCTTTTTCCATGTATTTCCCTCCTATTATAATATTTCATAGCAATTTATATAATAATATAATTTGCTAAAATACTACTCTCTGACTTTTAATACATACTTAAAATCATATCAATAAAAATTAAGATGATATACAGGAATTAATTTTACCAATTTCTACACACCGTTTAGCTAATATGAGAATTGGATCAATGTATTTCTGCGGGGCTCCTACCCTTTCTGCTAGGATAGGTAATTCGGTACATCCTAAAATTATTGGTATATCCTTATTTTCAATATATCGATTTATGAGATTTTCAATTTCCATAGGATCTACATCAAATTTTGAAGATTTAACATCATATATCCAATCCATAATTGTCTGTTGATCTACATCATTAGGCTCTATTATATTTAAATTAAATTTTTCAAATATATTTTTATAGATACCAGATTTATATGTACCCTTTGTCGCTAGAAGAAAATAATCCTTATGCCCAAATTCTTCATTTAGATAAGCCGCCGTTTCATATACCATATTCAATATCTTTACCTTGCTATGTTCAACAATGTCATTATAAAAATAATGAGCTGTATTACATGGTATTGCTATATAGTCTGCTCCCATCATTTCTAACTTCAATATAGACCTTATCATTTCTGTAATAGGGTTCTCTCCTGAACCAAAAATATAAGCTGTTCTATCAGGTATTTCCACATTGCTATCAATTATAATATGCAAATGTTCTTGATCTCTATCTGCGGGTGTAAGATCAATAATTTTTTTAAATAAATCACAAGTAGCAGCAGGGCCCATCCCCCCCATTATTCCAAGAATCATTTTAATCACCTCAATTTAATAAGCTAATTACTTATATATGCAAATTATATGCCACCGAATAATTACTTTAAATTTCAAGTACTTGTGAATATTAAATCGATTTTAGGGTAACATTTCATCCTATTATCTAACCCATTTTCCCTTAAGATTTGATTTACCTTTCTCAACATAAAGATTCTACTTTTTAGTTACTATCCTCAATTTATCAAAACTCTATATTAATAAATAAAGTCTAGAGTATAGTTCTTTAGAATTTCTTCATAAACACTATAATCTAGACTTTCAGAATTTATTTTATTCAAATTGAATATCAGAATATGGCGTAGGATCATTTGTTATATCATTAAAATGCCACCATTCATAATCATAGCCTTCAAATCCAACACTTTCCATTATATCCCTTAAATACTCTGCATTCTTTTTAGCTATTGGTGGTATTTTATCACATTTTAAACCTGCCATCTCAGTGAAATCATCAAATTCAGTAGGCATCTCAATTTCATTACCATCTAAGTCCAATAAAGTTATATCTACACTCATTCCATTCATGTGACTATATTCAAAATCTATTGGCTTACTCATATCTGGTGGTGTAGCAACTAAATTATTATCTGGAATAATCTCATACATTAACCTTTGGGCACTTATAGGTCTATATACATCCCAAACCTTTACCCTGTATCCATCACGCTTAAATATTTCTTTTGCTTTGATTAGCAATTTAGCTGTATCTTTATTTATATAGCACTCACTGCTATTATAAATCTTTTTTTGTGTAAAATTATCACTAGTTGCATATTTTAAATCAATAACAAACTCATCATCTAGGTCTAATAATCTAACCAAACTGTCTCTATCATTCATCCTTATTCCTCCCCATTATTCCGAAAATTATTTTATAACATTAATATAATAAATCTATTAACTGTATATGCAAACTATATGCCATCAGATAAACAGTCAATTTTCAAGGATTAACAAGCACCTAAGTTGTTTTAGGGTAAAATTTCTTCCCATTATCTAGCCTGTTTCCTTTAAATTTATTATTATCTCTGAATATATGGGTCATTTATTTAATATTATTTATTGAAGACATTAGCTTGTAACCCTTTTCTGTTAGTACCGTACCTTTCCTTCCAGTATTAGTTTCAACCAAACCAAGAACCTCAGCACTATTTAACAAGCTTCTAATTTTTCCTTCTGTTAAGTCTATATCTTCTTCCTTAGCAAGTTCTGCTAGATATCTTCTCCCCAATCCATTAAAATTCATTATTTTTCTAAGAATCCATATTGTATTGTTTCCTAAGATATCTATCAATATAGAGCCCTCTAACTTATCAGAGCTATGTGTAATGTATTCTGGAAGTTCTCTTACACTTAATTTTTTATCTTTTCTCCAAACATTGGCTATATACTCCATAGCATTTTCTAGCTGTCTGATATTACCAGGCCAATCATATTCATATAATAAGTTTATAGCATCTGTTTCTAATGCATGCTCTATATTACTAATTTTTCCACTACTATATCTCTGCAAAAATAAATTTGCTAATACTAATATATCTTGCTTTCTCTCTCTTAAACTTAACATTCTAACCGGCAAAACATTTAGCCTATAATATAAATCTGCTCTAAAATTACCTTTTCTAACTTCAGATGCTAAATCCTTATTAGTTGCAGCAATTAATCTAACATTTATAGGTATCTCTTTAAGTCCTCCAACTCTCCTAACTTGTCTTTCTTGTATAACCCTTAATAGTCTGCATTGGAAATCTAAAGAAGCATCCCCTATTTCATCAAGAAAAATAGTTCCGCCATGAGCTTCTTCAAAAAGTCCCCTTTTACCACCCTTCATTGCTCCTGTAAAAGACCCCTCTTCATAACCAAAAAGTTCACTCTCTATTAAACTGCTTGACATTGAAGCAAAATTAACTGGTACAAATGGTCCCGAAGCTCTATGAGATGCTGAATGAATAGACTGGGCAAACAATTCTTTTCCTGTGCCACTTTCCCCTTGTATCAAAATAGTAGAATCTGTAAGAGCAAAAGACTTGACTTTATTTATTAAATCTTTCATATTGCTGCTTTTATAAAAAATATCATCAAATGTATAATAATTTGTTCTAATGGCATTTTCTGAAGTTCTTCTACGTATTTCATGCTCATTTTTTTCAATCTCTTCACTTTTTTCAAAAGTATATATGATTCCATCTTCACTACCCTTACCTTCTATAACATTTGATGTAACGAAGAGTTCCTTGTTATGAATTCTGATAATATCTACTTCATCATGACCATTTATTTTTAGTATTTGAGGTAATATATCTTTAATGTTTTTTCCAACAATATCCTCATAGGAGCATTTTAAAATATTACACATCTCTTGATTACTTACTATAACATCACCAGATTTATTAATATATATAATGGCTTTTGCCAAACAATTAGCAACTGTTTCTAATCTGCTACTGATAATTCTCATATCTTTGGCTGTATCATTTATTCTATTTAATAAATTTATTATATGGTTTACATATTGAGAAGAGAGCCTGTCCCCCAAAGCCTTCATTAACCCCAACCTATTAGCTATATCAACTACAGTTACTATATCAATCTGGCGAGTTCCTATATTAATTACTTTCTTTACACCAAAGGGAACAAGATGGGGTTCCCCAACTGTGACAGAAATATCTAGCTCTGGATAGGAAGCTATACCTGGATAATAAGGATAATACTTAATATAGTTGACTCCTAGAGCTTGTAATTGAACCATGGCCTCATGACTAGATTCTGGTCTATCATTAACTAATAGAACTTCTGTCCCTCTAGGTAGATTTAACAATTCTGATATATACCGATGATTTATTACCCTCTGTGCTACAATATATTCTAAACCATTGTCTATTAAATCCTGTATTCTTTTATCCATAGTATTAGGGGATGAAAGAACAACCAATGCATTTGTAGGATCAAAATCTAAATCATCTTCCAGACAATAAGATTTAACTTCGGTATATTCACCAAAAATATTTTCAAGTTGAATAGCCAAGTTAATGGAAGTTACTTTCCCAGGAGTAATCATTATAATTTTCTTCATTCATTTACCTACTTTCCATATAGTAATAGTGACAAATAGTTAAAAATCAATCATAATTTGCCAATATTATATAACAAAATATTAAAAAAGAAAAATGAAAAAAGGCTTTTAACTAGGTATTTGTAATTTGAGAAATCGTTTTTTGGAATTCATTTATCCAAAGTTTATATTAAAAAGATTAAAAAAACAGGAATCTTCCTATATACATAAAATAAGCTAGGTCAGTTATGACCTAGCTTATTTGCTTAAGGGTTTATACTAAAAACACCTCTATTATTTTCAAAATACCATCTCCCTTCTTCTATACTAACCGGTTAATTATATTCTCTCATTTATTATATAAAAATGATATAGAGAGAATAATTATAATAGTTTTTTACCATATACTATTTTTCTAACCGTCTCTTGACTTAAATAATACTCCTCTGACAGCTTACTAATAGAAATACCCTTTTGGAATAATTTAATGATATCTTTATTCCTCTTTTCAATAGCTTCCTTGGAGCCTGTCAACTGACCCCAACTTACTCTGCCGCTTGCTTTAGGTATATATATCAGCCCTCCGTCAATATGTTTTTGCACCTCTTCTAACAGATGAGGTGGTAATAATTCTGCTGCATTTTTGTAACTCAAATATTTGTACCCCCCATAAAAAAGTATTAGATCGATAAATGTGGTTTACACATTTCTTCATAATACCCACCTCCCTTAATATATTTGTTTTAATATTATTTATATATTTAATAATGACTTCTATAATAATTTTTCCATTCTAATTTCTCCTCTGCCTTCAGCTCTAACATATCCTAAACTTTCATATAGATTAATACCTCTATGATTTTCTACATCACAGGCTAAAAAACTTCTTTTTGCCCCATTTTGTTTACCCCATTTAATAGCATATGTTAGCAATAAGCGACCTATTCCCTTACCTTGATATTGAGGGTCTACAGCTACTTCTCTTATCCATAACACTATTCCCTTATCACTTTCAAATCCATATAAGTTAACACAGCATATGCCTGCTATCTTTCCTTCCATTTCTGCTGCAAAAATAAAGGAATTGCTAGATTCATTCCATTCTTTAATCCATTCATCATCTTCACCTGTAAATCCTCTAGAATATCCTATACAATTTCTGGTCACCTGACCTGCTATACTATATTCATCTTCTTTTAACCTCCGTATATTAGAAGTATCATGTTCATCTATAGAAATAACCTTTATATCTCTATTCCAGAAATCAACAAACTCTGCTATAACTCTAAAGCCTTTTTTCTCTAAAAAACTAATAAATTCCTCTGGAATAAATTTTATATGTACCTTTTTTCCAGAGATCTTATTCTCGTCTACTAATATTTCAAGATTATTTAGCCCTGTCATAAATCCCTCTTTAGAATCTGCTGCCCAAAACAATTGTATTGTTTCATCTAGTTCCTTATATAAGAGAATGCTAGTCTCATCTTGATATATTACTTTAGCATCTTTTATATCTTCCTCGTCTATATATTCTAAAGAAGTATATTTATATTTTTTATCTATAATATTATTAATGTTTTCCACTTTTATTCCCCCATCCCATTGCCATACTAAGCAGATAACCTAATTTTATCATTTATCTTATAAGAATAATATAGAAAAAACAATTATAATAATTTTTACCCTTGAATTTAAAAAACTTGGTACAATTATAAAATCTATTTTATAATTGTACCAAGTTAATATAGTTCATAGTTTATTTAATAGTTTCTAAACTTATTTTTAAATTGCCCTGCTCATCACATGAAACTATGACATCATCCTTATCCTTCAAATCTCCTCTAATAATCATTCTGCCAATTTCTGTTTCAAGATATTTTTGCAAGAATCTTTTAACTGGTCTTGCTCCATATTGGATAGAATAAGCCCTGTTTAGGATAAGGTCTTTTGCCTCATCTGTTAGCTCTACGGATATTTGTCTATCTTCTAAGCGGGAGCTAATTTCTTCTATTTGAAGATCTATTATCTTAAATATCTCATCTCTTTGCAATGGTTTGAACATTACAATTTCATCCACACGATTTAAAAATTCTGGTCTAAACATTCTTCTCATTTCATTCATTACTTTATCTTTTGCTGATTCATCTATGCTTCCATCTGGTCTTATACCTTCAAGTAAATATGACGAACCTATATTAGAAGTCATTATGATAACTGTATTTTTGAAATCAACTGTTCTACCTTGGTTGTCAGTTAATCTTCCATCATCTAATACTTGAAGCAATATGTTGAATACATCTGGATGAGCCTTTTCTATTTCATCAAATAAAATCACTGAATAAGGCTTTCTCCTTACAGCCTCTGTTAATTGTCCTCCTTCATCATAACCTACATATCCCGGAGGTGCTCCTATAAGTCTTGATACAGAATGCTTTTCCATATACTCAGACATATCTATCCTTATCATATTTCTTTCATCATCAAATAAAGATGAAGTTAGAGCCTTTGATAACTCTGTTTTTCCTACTCCTGTTGGACCTAAAAATATGAAAGACCCTATAGGTCTGTTTAACTGTTTCATTCCAGCCCTTGCCCTAATTACAGCATCCACTACAGATTCCACTGCTTCATCTTGACCTATTACCTTTTTATGAAGAATTTCACCTAATGATAGAAGCTTTTCTCTTTCTGTCTCAACTAATTTCGATACTGGTATTCCAGTCCATTTAGCCACAACTTCTGCTATTTCTTCTTCTGTGACCTCTTCCTTTAGCATCCTCTCATCTTTTTCATTCTTTTCATTTGCCTCTTGTAGTTTTTTCTCTAATTCCACTAAAGTTCCATATTTTAATTGAGATAGTTTTTCTAAATCATATTTTCTCTCTGCCTCTTCTATTTGTCTCCTTACTCTATCTATTTCTTCTTTAACTTCTTTGACCTTCGATATGCTCTTTTTCTCATCTTCCCATTGGGCTTTCATAATATCATACTTTTCTTTGAAATTTGATAATTCTTTTTCCAGTTTTTCTAGTCTTATTTTAGATCCTTCATCAGTTTCTTTCTTTAATGCTGATTTTTCTATCTCTAATTGAAGTATTCGTCTTCTTGTTTCATCAAGCTCTACAGGCATAGAATCTATCTCGGTTCTTATCATAGCTGAAGCTTCATCCATCAAGTCTATTGCCTTATCAGGTAAAAATCTATCAGATATATATCTATCAGAAAGAGTTGCTGCCGCTATTACAGCACTGTCAGATATCCTTATTCCATGATGTATCTCATATTTTTCTTTAAGTCCTCGAAGTATTGATATAGTATCCTCCACTGTTGGCTCTGTAACTAATACCTTTTGAAATCTTCTCTCTAATGCTGCATCTTTTTCGATATATTGCCTATATTCATCTAAGGTTGTAGCTCCTATGGTATGAACCTCTCCCCTTGCTAACATAGGCTTTAGAAGATTAGATGCATCCATTGCCCCATCAGTTCTACCAGCACCTACTATATTGTGTAATTCATCTATAAACATTATTATCCGACCATCTGATTTTTCTATTTCAGATAGCACTGCTTTTAATCTTTCTTCAAATTCTCCCCTGTATTTAGCACCAGCTATTAAGGCTCCCATGTCTAAGGCAAATATCGTTTTATCTTTTAGCCCTTCTGGTACATCCCCATTAACTATCCTTTGAGCCAATCCCTCTACTATGGCTGTTTTACCTACTCCTGGGTCTCCTATTAAAACTGGATTGTTTTTAGTTCTTCTAGATAGTATCCTGATTACATTTCGTATTTCACTATCTCTACCTATAACTGGGTCAATTTTTCCAGTTTTAGCTTCTTCTACTAAATCTCTTCCAAATCTAGTCAATGCTTCATAGGTAGCCTCTGGATTGTCAGAGGTAATATTTTGATTTCCTCTTATTTTTTTCAAAGCTTCCAGAAATCTTTGCAAGTTGATATTATATTTATTAAATATTCTCTCTGAAGCTGTTGCCTTTTCCTTGAGAAGCGATATATAAATATGCTCGACTCCTACATATTCATCTCCAAACTTCTTCGCCTCTTCTTCAGAATTCAATAAAACTTTGGTATAGATTCTACTAGGATATATAGATCCTCCACTACCAGATTGTTTTGGTAGTTTATCTATTTCTTTCTCTACATCCATTCTAATTAACTCTGGATTTTCTCCCATATAAGATAAGACTTTAGGGATTAGTCCATCATTTTGTGTCACTAGGCCATAGTGAATATGGATTTCTTCTAGTTGTGGATTTCCATTTTTTATGGCCATGTTTTGTGAATTCTGCACTGCTTCTAACGATTTTTGTGTAAATTTGTTTAAATCCATATTTCTCCCTCCAATTTTATCAATTATCAGTTAACAATTAACAGTTAACAATGTTTAATCAATTGTCAATTAACGATTAGTAGCCAAAACCACTTACTCAATTAGAAAACATCAGAATCAATTAAATTTTTTAAAAAATATTGAGCTTTTAATGTTTTAATTGTTATTTGTTATTTGTTAACTGTTCTTTGTTAATTGTTCTTTGCTTCGATTGATATTTCCTTCAATTTCTCATACAGTTTAACTTCCTCTTCTGTAAGGCTTGGTGGATTTATTATATTTATTTCTATATATAAATCTCCCTTATTTCCTTTCATATCTATATACCCTTTTCTTGGTATTCTAATTTTTTTACCAGACGAAATAGATTTAGGAATATCAACTTTAATTTTTCCATCTAGGGTAGACACTACTACTTTATCTCCAAGGGCAGCCTGCCATGGAAACAAGTCCAACTTTGATACTATATCTAATCCATCAAGTCTATTTTTTCCATCCTCTAGAAGGTTTATCTTAAATAAAACATCTCCCTTTATTCCCCATTTTTCACCTTTAACCTTCAATTTTTTCCCGGGCAATATTCCTTTTGGGATATTTATTGACATGGATTTATTTTCTCCGCTTATATTAATGGTAATATTTTTAGTACCTCCATGATAACCTTCCTCTAAGGTAATATTTAATTCTGACTCATAGGATGGTACTTCTTTTCTTGTAGTTTTTCTACCTCCACCAAATAAGTTTCCTAAGTCAAAACCACCTGTTCTCCCACTAGTCCTTTGATTCCCTCCTCCTCCAAAGAACATATTAAAGAAATCACTAAAATCTCCTCCAGATGTGGTATAAGTGTAACTATAGCCATTTCCAAAGTTATCAAACCCATACTGAGATGGGTCAAAATTCTGTCCGTTGGTGAAGTTATATCCAGAGCCAAAAGTATCATATCTTTTCTTTTTTTCTTCATCACCTAATACTTCATACGCTTCATTTATTTCCTTAAATCGTTCTTGAGCTTTAGGATCGTTTGGATTTAAGTCTGGATGATATTTCTTAGCTAATTTTCTATATACCTTTTTTATTTCATCCTGAGATGAGTTTTTTTCTACTCCCAGTATTTTATAATAATCCTTATATTCCATAAAATCTGCTCCCTTTTTATAATTAAATAGTCAAATTCATTTGACCTTCTTTGACCTTTAATTTAATTATACCTATTTTGTTAAAAAAAATCAATATAATATCTATTAATATAACTCGTTAATCTTTGCCCTTTTCTATGCAATTTTTTTCTTTAAAATATTGCACAATTAGTTCATCTAATTCTTGACTTACCTTTAGCATTTTCTCATAGTTTTTAGATTCCATCGTTTGATGTAAATGTTCCCTTAATTCATCAATTCTATTCTTCATTTTCTTCCCCCCGATAAAGTTTATTGTATTTATTATATAATAAGACTTATGTGCAACACAATGTTTTTTATGCATATAGGCAATAATATTTATATGCTATTAGCCAATTTAGTTAAATCGAAGAAATGTATACAGTATTATTGAGGTGGCAAAAATGGATGAAACTAAAAAGACGTTAAATTATAAAGATGTGGGACTAAGAATTAGATTGGAAAGAGAAAAGTTAGGACTATCTCGAGAAAGATTTGCTGAAATAACTGGATTATCGTCATTTTATATCGGTCAACTTGAAAGAGGAGATCGTAAAATGAGTGTCGATACATTAGTGAACATATCCAATGTTTTAAATGTATCAGTAGATTATCTCCTGTATGGGTATACCTATTATATGGAGAATATATGTATTTCAGAGGCTTTTGATGATATTTATAAAGAGTCCATTGATGATGAATTAAAGGAATTGCTGAATGTCTTAAAAGGTAGTTCTAAAGAACAACTATCTCTTATAAAAGATGTTTGTAAACTTATTTTACCTTCTGTTAGAAAATAACTATCAAAATGTTAAACAAAAATAAGAGATTATAATATCTCTTTTATTTGTTTACACTATGAAATTAATAGTTATTATTAAAATTCATCAATACATACAACATTAGTTTGAATATTTTAATCTTCTTTGGCCTTTGATTTAACTAGAATCTTTTTTAGGGAAAAATCAATATTTTTCTTAATTTATATAATAATTTTTCTTATTCTTGTGATTCTGTCTCTTCTTTATAATATTTAATGATAAGTTGATCTAATTCTTCGCTTATTTCGATTATATTTTCATGTGCCATTTCTTTAGACTGCATCTCTTTATATAATTTTTCCCTAATTTTATTTATTTTTCTTTTCATTTTCTTCCTCCCATATGCACTGATATTATTAACATTATACGGCAAAGTATATGTACGTACAATACCTTTTATTATATTTTAACAAATATTTTCTAAAACAAAAAAGACAAAAATACAACTTTCCTATTCATTATAAAACAACCTGTATCTTTTCTCAAAATACAGGTTGTTTTATGTCTTTTATTTATTTTATATATTTATCTATAA